>NZ_RZOF01000599.1:0-1516 GCF_003998955.1 Mesorhizobium sp. M4B.F.Ca.ET.017.02.2.1
GCTCGGCTCGACGGTGACGGCGACACGCATGACCAAGGTCACGCCGACGATCGAACTGCCGCTGTCGGCGCTGCTCGAGAAGGACGGGGCCGCCAAGGTCTGGATCGTCGACCCGAAGACGTCGAGCGTCAGCGCGCGCGAGATCAAGGTGGCCGCCAAGGGCGCCGCCACCTTCACCGTCGGCGAAGGGCTCGAGGCCGGCATGCGCGTCGTCACCGCCGGCGTCCACAGTCTCGCCGAAGGACAGCAGGTCAAGCTACAAGAAGGGGGAGCCATATGAAGGGCTTCAACCTCTCCGACTGGGCGCTCAACCATCGCTCGCTGGTGTGGTACTTCATGCTGGTCTTCGTCGCGGCCGGCGTGTCCGCCTATCTGAACCTAGGCCGCGAGGAAGACCCCGCCTTCACCATCAAGACCATGCTGATCCAGGCCAATTGGCCCGGCGCCTCCGTCAACGAGACGGTGACGCAGGTGACGGATCGCATCGAGAAGAAGCTCGAGGAGCTCGACAGCCTCGACTATACCAAATCCGTCACCACCGCCGGCAAGACCGTGATCTTCGTCAACCTGAAGGACACCACCAAGGCGCGCGATGTCGTGCCGACGTGGATCCAGGTGCGCAACATGGTCAACGACATCTGGCCGCAATTCCCGCAAGGCGTGGTCGGGCCGTTCTTCAACGACCGTTTCGGCGACGTTTTCGGCAACATCTACGCCTTCACCGCCGACGGGCTGACGCCGCGCCAGCTGCGCGATTATGTCGAGGACGTGCGCACCAAGATCCTGACCGTGCCGAACGCCGGCAAGGTCGACCTTGTCGGCGCCCAGGACGAGGCGATCTACCTTGAATTCTCGAGCCGCCAGATCGCGGCGCTCGGCCTCAACCAGCAGGCGATCGTGGCCAGCCTGCAGGCGCAGAACGCCATCACGCCGTCCGGCGTCATCCAGTCCGGACCGGAGCGCATCAGCGTGCGCGTCGGCGGCCAGTTCACCTCGGAAGAGAGCCTGCGCGCCATCAACCTGCGCGTCAACGACCGCTTCTTCCGGCTGAGCGACGTGGCGACGATCAGGCGCGGCTATGTCGACCCGCCGACGTCGCTCTTCCGCTTCAACGGCCAGGACGCCATCGCGCTCGCCATCGGCATGAAGCCCAACGCCAATCTGCTGCAATTCGGCGAGGCCTTGCACGAGGAGATGAACAAGGTGCTGGCCGACCTGCCGGTCGGCGTCGGCGTGCATCTGGTCGCCGACCAGCCGGTGATCGTCGAGGAAGCGGTATCGGGCTTCACCCGCGCCCTGTTCGAGGCGGTGGCCATCGTGCTAGCGGTGTCCTTCATCAGCCTCGGCATGCGCGCCGGCTTCGTCGTGGCGCTGTCGATCCCGCTGGTGCTCGCCATCACCTTCACCGTCATGGCCTATCTCGGCATCTCGCTGCAGCGTATCTCGCTGGGCGCGCTGATCATCGCGCTCGGCCTGCTGGTCGACGACGCCATGATCGCGGTCGAGATGATGTTGG
>NZ_RZOF01000059.1:0-23531 GCF_003998955.1 Mesorhizobium sp. M4B.F.Ca.ET.017.02.2.1
GGCTCGGTCAGGTCCTCGTCGAGATAGACCCAGCAGCTCGCGCCGATAGCACCCGGCGGGCAGACGCCCTTCAGCAAGGCCATGGTGATGTTGCCGCCCTTGGCTTCGAGAAACAGCTGATCCGGCGATTGTTCGACATAGCTCAGCGGATTGGCATCGGCATCCGGATGTGAACCGACATGCGCCAGGCGCAGCGGCTCGACGGAAAGGTAGTGCTCGCGATAGAGCGAGGAATGCAGTTCCGGCACGGTTTCGTCGGCGGCTGCCTTGAGCATGTCGACCACGCCAAGCGTAAAGTCGGATCGCCCCGCATGGGCGAGCAGCGAAATCGCGGTGTCCGCCCGGCCTTCGCGGGCCGCGATCTCGGCCAGCAGCTGCATCGCGTCCGGGGCATTGGCGGAACCCGCGCTCAGCCTCAGATACCGCTCGTCCTTGACCCGCAATTCCAGATTCCAGAGGTTGAGGTCCTTCTCGTGGCTGGCCGTGTTCGAGCTGATGCCGAGCTGCACGAACATGTCCGTTCGCGCGAATTTGTGCTTGCGGAAGACCTCGATGATCGGCCTGCGGTTCCTCAGCCACTCGGCATTCCGGTTCATGCCTGTCGGCGCCGACCGGTACCAATAGAGCGGCTCCGGCACGGTAACGACCTCCAGGCCGGCGAGGTCGGCGCGTAGGAAGAATTCCCAATCGCTGGCGGAAAAACCGCGCTCTTCGTTGAGGTAGCCGATCTTGTCGAACACCTCGCGCCGGAACATCGCATTGGCATCGCCATAGGGATTGGTGATCAGGGCGATGTCGGTGGGGCCGCCGACCGGGAAATAGAGCATGTAGCCGCTCTTGGTATCCGGCGGCAGGAAGGGCTCGTTGAGCCACTTGGCAAAGGTCGTGCATATATCGGCGCCGGAGTTCTGCATGCCGGCGACAAGCGTGCTGACGGCGTTTGGGAACAGCGCATTGTCGTCGTCCAGGAACAGGATCAGCGAACCCTTGGCGGCGCGGATGCCGGTGTTGCGCGCCTTGCCGAGGAAGCCGTTCTTTTGCCGGATGATCCGCCAGCCGCGCTGCTCGAACTCCGGTTCCAGTTCCGCCAGCAGCCGAACCGCGTCCGGATCGGTGCTGCCGTCGTCGACGACGACCAATTCGATGTTCGGATAGTCCTGGCGGCGAACCGAGGCGATCGCCTGCGGCAACAGCTGCGCCCGGTTGTAGTGCGCGGTGATGATCGAAACCAGCGGCGGCCGGCTGCGGCGCGGGCTCGCGGCCTTGCGCGGTTCGCGGCCGAATTTCTCGTGCAGCCGGCTCCAGGCCTTGGCGCGGGCCTCGCGCCCATGCATCGGCTTCGCCGCGACGATCGAGCGGTTTTCCAGCACCGTCGCGATTTTGGCCGCGATGGCGGAAGCGGCAGGCGCCATCAGGACGGCATCGGCCGACTTGGGCTGCAGCATGTCGCGTACGCTGCCGACATCGGTGGCGACGAACGGGATCTCCTCGTCGATGCAGGCCACCACATCCATCGGCAGCTGTGCCGCCGCATGGGTGATCGCCACCAGCGCATGGCTCTGCCGCAGATACCTGAAAATGTCCGGCTCGTCGCGAATCGGCAGCAGCTTGAGCTTGAACGGCCATTGCTGCGCGCGCCGCACGATCATGCCGCCCGAATGCTCGCCAAGCACATGCCCGAAGGCGCCGACGACAGTCACCGCCAGATCGGTGATGCCGCTGTCGGCAAGACGGTCGAGCGCATCGCAAAACAGCGTCAGGCCGCCGCGCGCCTCGGTCCCCGAGAAATGAACCACTTCCGTGGTCAGCCGCTGTCGCGGCCGATAATGATCGGAGTGGAAGTTCGAACGCCATTCCTCCGGCACCAGCGGAGCGGCAACATGGCGGCTGGCCGGCAGCTTCCACCCTGCCTTGGTCATCCAGTCGAGCAGCGACTGGCCGGTGACGACGAGATGGTCGCAGGTCTCGGCCGAAATCCGTTCCATATGCGCGACGGTCATCTGCTCCTTGCGCTCGACCGCCCGACCGTTCGCCTGCAGCTTCCACATCAGCGGTTCGTGGGCAAGCACGACGATGGCGGGAGGATCGGGAAAGACGCCGGTCCGCTTGGCAACGGTCGGGAAATGCGCCAGTCCGCCTTCGAGCGCGAAATAGACGACATCGAACGCGTTCTGCTTGAGATAGTGGTAGACGGCCACGGAATGCTTGTCGCTCGAATCGTACCCACGCAGCAATTCGGGCGATGGCGGCAACAATTCGAGCCGCACCAGGAAATTGTCGAAACACCATTTGCCGAGCCTGGCGATCTCCTGCTCGTCCGGCTGGCTGCCTGTGGGG
Source organism: Mesorhizobium sp. M4B.F.Ca.ET.017.02.2.1 (assembly GCF_003998955.1). NCBI lineage: Bacteria > Pseudomonadati > Pseudomonadota > Alphaproteobacteria > Hyphomicrobiales > Phyllobacteriaceae > Mesorhizobium > Mesorhizobium sp. M4B.F.Ca.ET.017.02.2.1. The sequence goes on from NZ_RZOF01000059.1 coordinate 2,338, forward strand.
CTTGGCACCCAGAGCAGCGTCACCGTATCGCCGGTCGCCGCCAGATGCTGTGCCAGCGCGTAGGTCGCCGACCCGGGATCGGCGGTCACTGTCGAGCCGAATTCGACCTCCGAAACGATGCATACATTGCGCGGCTTCCGGCTTGCCTGCCGCTTGCCTTTGGGCGTCGTGCCCGCCTTCGAACCAACGCTCAATCGGTCCCCCTATCGGTCCACTGTCAGCCTGCCGCCGCGCTCGAAACAGTCTTGCCAACAGTTGGATAATACTTTGATAATTGTTTTGCGGCTCACAATAGCGCTCCCGCGCGTTCGCGTAACCGGATTGATGACGTTCCGATGGTTGGCCTGCAATCCCCAAAACACCTCGCGCGACTCGACGAGCGGCCGATCGACGTGGCCGCAGGCGAGATCCTGTGCTTTGTCGGACTGCGCAACGAAGCGACGCTGCTGCCCAAGCTTCTCGATCACTATCGCGGCCTTGGCGTCGATCGGTTTTTCTTCCTGGACAACGGCTCCACCGACGGTACGCGCGAACTGATATTGGAGCAGGCGGACAGCCATTGCTTCCACACCGAGGGATCGCATTTCGCCGAAAACATCGATCCACCGCGATGGATCAACACGCTGATGAACGTCTTCGGCACCGGCCATTGGTGTCTGTCGATCGACGCCGACGAACTGCTCGTCTACCCGGATTTCGAGCGGGTGGATCTGCACCGGCTCTGCGCCTATCTCGACGCGACCGGCTCGGAAGCGGTGATCGGCTCCATGATCGACATGTACGCCGACGGCCCATTGGCCGAGTGCAGCTATGACGGCAAGATCCCGCTTATCGAGGCCTCACCTTACTTCGATCCGGAACCGGGTTGGCTGCGTGCGCGTGACGGCTTGTATCCGCCGCAGCAGATGTTCGGCGGCGTGCGGGAGCGCGTCTTCTGGCACGGCCGGTTCAAGCAGACTTTTCCACCGTGCCTGAGCAAGGTTCCGATCGTGCGATGGGAGCGGGGCAGGCACTATCACGTGGCGCAGCACACGATCAGCAAGGTCCGGTTCAGCGAACTCCGCGTCGCGCTGCTGCACTTCAAATTCGTCTGGGGCTTCCGCCAGAAATCAGCGTCGTCGCTGAGCGAGAACACGCAGCTTAAGGAAAAGACGCTCGAGGAGCGCGCCGCCTACATGGAGGCGCTGGAGCGCAATCCGAAACTGTCGCTCCGGAACCATCGCTCCGTTCGCTATCACGACGCCGCGCAGCTTGTGGACCTCGGCTGGATGAAAACCTCGGATCGCTACGCCGAGTTCGTCGCAAACGCCGTCGGGCCGCGCCAAGGCACGGCCACCTGACATAGCGAACTGGAAACTGCGGCGGGACTTATCCGCCGTAGCCGCCGCCACCCTCTCCATGATCTCCGCCGTCGCCATCCGGACCGAACTGCGCCAGGCTGTTCAAAGCAAGCGCTTTGCATGCCGTCGGAGCATTCGGATAGCGATGCAGATAGTCCTCGAGCGCCTCGATCGTGCCGATCCTGAGGGCCTGCTCACATGCGAGCTCGGCCTCCTTGACCCCGACTTCGAATTGCGCCTGCGCCGCGCCCGAGAAAGCGACGCTTACACCAAGAATACTAAGCCCACCCAACAGTAGCGATTGGATCTTACGCATAACTAACCCCTTTCACCACGCACCATATTGAATTTATTGTTTTGTTAGCATTTTGTCAACCATAACTGCGGGTGTGCCGTGCCCCATCCTGGCGCAAGGTTAACGTCCGAATCCGCCGCGAAGGCGCTAGTCGCTGAACAATACAAGCTGCCGAAAGAAGGCATTGGTCGGCGAACCATTCGGCCTTCCCGCGAAACGAACCGCAAGCGCGATCGAGAGCGGCATTTTGCGCCGCGCGCGAAGCGCCGCCACCAGCGAGTGGCGCACGAATTTTTCCTCGACGGTCGTCCAGCCTGAGAAGGCAAAGGTCTGGGAGGCGATATCCCCCTGCCAGTCTATGGTTTGATCGGGGCGGGCAAGCGCAAGCGCGAAGTCCAATGCCGACGCGTCGGCATGCGCGATCTCGACCGTTGCCTCCACCCTTCGAAAGAAGGGCGGAAAATGGAGATCAAGCGAGGCCGCGACGACGCCGTCCGCGTGCGGGCGCAGGAACACGCCGCCACCATCCGGCGCGACAAGCAACAGTGGCAGGGCCGAGGCGCGTGGCGTCAGCAACCTGGCGCTCCGCAGCACTTCGTAGGCGAGGGTGGTTGAACCGCCGCCGTCGCGCGGACGACCGGGGGCATCAACGGCCATGGTGGCAGGCCGTCCAAGCAGGCCGGCCACGGTCTCGGGACGGCCGATCGAGCCGGCAATGCCCGCCAGTTTCTTCAGGGCCACATCGCTGTTCGGCTCGAGATCGCAGAGCTCCAGATAGTCTCGATAGGCGGGTGTGTACCTCAGGTTTTCGCGCGCGCTTTCCAGTTCGGATCGCGTCGTGTTCTGGGCGATGGCGAGCTGGTAGAGCGGCCCGGCGCCATCGAACTGGCCGGAGCCAAATGTCTCCAGGACAGGGCGGCGATTATCGTACCAGTTCGATGTCCGGAACATGCTATCCGGTTTCGAGCGGTACCAGTAGAGCGGCTTCGGGATCGGCCTGATCTTCAGCCCGGCAAGCGAGGCTCGCGCAAAGAATTCCCAGTCGTGCACGGCGTAGCCAGGCTCTTCGACCAGGAATCCGATCCGCGAGAAGACCGACCGGCGCACCATCGCATTGGCGTCGCCATAGACGTTGTGGATCAGGCCGAGCGCGTCGGGGCCGCCGAGCGGCAGATACTGGATCAGCCCGTCGGCCCGCTTCTCCGGCACGACGTCCTCGTAGAAGATCAGCTGGAACGCCGTGCAGATGTCCGCGCCCGTTGCTGCCATGGCGCGCACGAAATGGTCCACCGCCTCCGGGAACAATGCGTTGTCGTCGTCCGCGAACAGGATCAACTCGCCCTTGGCGGCGCGAACGCCGGCGTTTCGCGCCGCGCCGAGATGCCGGTGCGGCCGGCGCAGGATCTTCCATCCGCGCCGGCGGAAGTCCGGTTCCAGCGCATCCAGCAATCGCCTGGCCCCGTCCTGGTCGCTGCCATCGTCGACCAGCACCAGCTCGAGATCCCGGTAAGTCTGCGCTTCGATCGCCGCGATCGCCTGTTTCAGATAGAGCGGCCGATTGCGATGGGCCATGACGATCGAAACCAGCGGCGATGGGCCGGCGCCCCTGCGGGTCCGCTTGCGCGGCGCTTCGCGCGTATCCAACCAGGCCTGGCGATTTTGGCGCACGATCCGCTGGGGGCGTGGCGGGCTGTCGAGCGCGGCCGAAATCGCCCGCGCCAGCGCGGCGGGATCGGGATCGACCAGCCCGGGCTGACCGGCCTCGGCGATCCAGGCCTCGGCGTTCGCGCCAACATTGGTCGCAACGACCGGCAACCCCGCCGCGATGCAGGCAGCGACGACCCCGCCGGTCGATGCCGCCCGCGCGGGAACGACAGCGAGCCCCCCGGTCCGCGCGGCGTGGTCGAGCCTTGCGTTCAGGTCGGCGTCCGGCAAAAGGTTGAGCTTGAACGGCCATCGCTCGGCGCGCCGCAGAAGCAGTCCGCCGCTATGCTCGCCCATGATCCTTCCGAACGGGCCGAACGCGGTGACCGTAAGGCCTTCGGGCGCGGTCGGCGCGAGGGTGTCCAGCGCATCGCAGAGCAGCGTCAGGCCATCGCGAACCCGCCACCCGGCGAGGACGACGAGTTCGCTCGCGCTTTTCCTGGCAATCGGCGTGCGTGCGCCGGCCGCGTCGCGCGGATCGCGCAGCAGCGGCGCCACTGTCGCCTTCCTGACCTTCCAGCCCCGCGACAACATCCATTTTCGCAGGGCGGCCGACGCACAGACCGTGCTGTCGGCCATCTCGGCGCAGTATTTTTCCATATGGGCGACGGCAATCGCCTCGGTCGTGTCCATGAACGCCTTGTCGGCTTCATCGGCCCACTCGCTGGGGGCATGGGCGACGGCCACGATGGGCGGTGCGGCGAACGCCGCCGTCTCGGCCGCGAGCAAGGTGAAGTAGGGCAATCCGCCTTCGAGCGGCGCATAGACCAGGTCATGGCCGGACCGCTCCAGGTAGTGCAGCAGGGCGGCCGACCGGCTCTCGGGCGTCGCCAGCCAAGGAAGCAGCTGATCCGATCGGTCGAGGACCTGCAGCCGGATGGAGGCCGCCTCCAACTCGCCGCGGTGTGTCGCCACCACCTCGGAAGACGGCGCGTCCGGGCCCGGCACCCAAACCAGGGTGACGTCGTCGCCGTCTCCGGCGAAGAGCCTGGCCAGCTCGGGCATGGCAGCATCGTCCTCGCCGCGACGGCCGATCACGCTCGTCACGACGCAGACGCGGCGAGGCTTGCCTTCCGGCTCCACCGGCCCCAGCTCCTTGCCACCAACGACCATCGAAATTCCCTGTTCGGTCCCGCCGACAGCGCCCTTCGCGACGCGGTCCACCCGCCATTATGCCCGCGTCAGGTTTACTTTTCGGTGATCATGCTTTTGCGCCATCGGTAAACCAACTCGTCAAGCAGGTGCTAAAATGACTGTGCAAACAATCGACTGTTACAACTTTAGCGACCCGGCATAAGCAATCTTTACGGCTCCTGGCTAGTCATGACGGCATATCAGGAGGCGCAAATGAAAACGACAATGAAGTTTCTCGGTGCGCTCGTCGTAATGGGCGCAACGGTCTCGGCGAGCTCCGCCGACCAACTTTTGCGGCCGCGCATCAACCTCGGCAGTGCCAACGTCAAGACGATCAGCGGCGACCGCGGCGGCTATGTGATCGACTATGCTATCCGTGCGCTGAAGATGCGCCGCAGCGGCACCTTCGTGCGTTTCAACGGTGCGTGCGACTCGGCCTGCACGCTCTATCTGTCGATGCCCAAGAGCAAGGTGTGCGTCACGCAGCGCGCGTCTTTCGGCTTCCACCTGCCCTATGGCGCAGGGGCGCGGGGCAACCAGGTCGCCGCCAATTTCATGATGAAGAACTATCCGGGCTGGGTTCGCGGCTGGATCGCCAAGCGCGGCGGACTGAAGGGTTCGATCGCGACCATGACATATGCGGATGCCAGCCGCTTTCTGCCGACATGTCCTTCCGAGCAGCGCGGCACGACCATTGCCAGCTTCGGCCCGACGCGCCTGCGTGGCGGCTGATCCTGCGAACCAGTACTGAAAGGCATTGACGGGTGGCGGGCGCAGGCCCGCCACAGCCGATTCATGCCCGCGGCTGCCCGCATTTGATCCAAGAAGTCATTGGTGTATTTTCGAAGCCGTCTTATTCGTCACGGGCCTGGTGCGAATGCAGTCTTGCCAAAAGTTCGTGCTTCTCGCCTCGCAAAGGACAGGATCGCAAGCGCTCAACCGCCATCTCAACCAGTATGAGGGGATGGTGATGCATGGCGAGATCTTCAACGCGGGCTTTGTCGGCTTGCGCAGCGACTACCACGAGAAGCTGAGCCTGCCGCGTGAAGGCGTCGAGATGCGCGACGCCGACCCAGAACAATTCATAGCGCGGATTTTCGACGACCCGGCGGCCCGCTTTGTCGGCTTCCACATATTCCCCGAACAGACGCGCCCCGCCATTCTTCCGGTTCTGGAAGACCAGAGCGTCAAGAAACTCTGGCTCGTCAGGAACCCGGTCGCGTCGTTCGTTTCATTGCTCGAGGCGGAGGCGTCCGGAGTCTGGGCGGTTCATGCCTCGGATCCGCTGCCCGCCGGCGACTACCGGAAAAAGGTGCGTTTCGACATCGACCGCTTCAATGCCTATCTCCACGAACTGAACCTGTTTCGGGCCAAGATCAAATCCGTACTGTTCGAAACCGGGCAGCCCTATTTCCCGATCCACTACAGCGACATCGCCGATCCGCTGGTCGGCAACGCGATCATAGCCTATCTCGGCGGCTCTCAGCGCCTCGACCGTTTCGAGACCGACATCCTGAAGCCGCCATCGCGCCCGTTCGCCGAGCGCATCGAGAATTACTGGGAATTCACCGCCTACTTCAGGGCCATTTCCACGGAAGCCCTCTACGCGTTCGGGTGAGGTCAACGCGTCCGGTTAACCAGTTCACGACAAGTTTGGTTAACGAATACTTGATTTTGTTGACTCTTTTTTAGCTCGGACCGATTCTGTCATGGGGGTTTGAAGGCTTTCGGCCGTGGCTGGGCCGAAGCGCAAACTGGCGGCGGATAGTCCTATGAGTGTTTTCGCGATTGCCGGCGTCATTGGCGGCACGGGCTGGGCGAGCCGTTCCGGCACGCCGGGCAGGGCATTGCCGTGAGCGGCCGTATGGTGTCGAACGAGCCGCCAGCGTCGTCGCGGGACACGCGCTTCCGGCGCATGAGCCTGCAGATCATTTGCACAGGCTTGTTGTCGTGGCTGCTTCTGGGCGTCTACCGGGGCGTCATCGTCGATCCGCAAACGACGCTTGGCGGCCTTGTCGCGTCCATGCCCAAGGGACTGGCATCGAGCTACTACGACCTGATCGTCATGGCGTCCCTGACCGTGACGGCCTTGATCCTTCTTTTTCCGGTCAAGGCCAGCCGGCTTGGCTGCGCTGTTGTCGGCTTCATTTTCTACCTCGCCGTCCTGGTGTCGCTGGGCTGGGGCTTTGCCAACATAAATCTCGTCAAGATGCTGGGCGAGCCGTTCACCTTCCAATGGCTGGTCTATGGCGACTTCCTGCAGAATGCCGACGCCCGGAACGCCATGGGCGACGCGCTCAACACCAGGGACGTCGCCATCGTGTCGTTGTCCATCCTTCTGGTGCTTGTCCTAGGCTACGCGGCGGCCAGACTGTGGCTGCGGCTCGGTGTCGTCGGTCACAGGGTCCTTCTGGCCACGCTCGTGCTGGGCGTCGCCGGCGCCTTGGCCGGCACGGCCTATCACGTGCATGCGGAAGCGCTGCCAGCGGCGAAGATCGACAATCCGATCGTGCATTTCGTCGAATCGGCCCTGCTCAGTCCGACGCCGGTGGTCCTGACGATGAACGCCAGCGCCAATGACCCCGACACTGCCAGCGTCGCGGAGCGGCCGCCGGAAACCTCGAGCTTCAAGGCGCCAGTACCGAACCCGATCAAGAACGTGCTGATTTTCATGATGGAGTCGGTGCCATCCAAATATATCGAGACCTTTGGCGGTAAATACCCCGTCACGCCAAACATAAAAAGCTATGCGGCGGATTCCGTGCGCTTTGACAACATCTATGCGCATGCCCCTTCCACGCACTACTCGCTATTTTCTCTGTTTACCTCGATGTACAACGACATCTCATACTACGGCATGACGATGCAGCATCCGTATCTGCCGCTGGACTCGATCTCCAACATCCTTTCCGCGCACAGCTTTCGCACCGGCTTCTTCTGGAGCGCGGATTCCCGGTTCCAGCGCGTCGACGAATTCCTGCTCAACAAGGGGCTTGATACGATCCAGGATTATCGCGGGCAGAAATGCGCCACTCCCACCTTCAAGCTCAGTTCCGAGCAGTGGAAGAATATGGATTACAACAGTGATCTGTGCACGGCGCAGTCGACCATCGACTGGATGAACAAGGACGAGGGCAATCCTTTCTTCGCCATCATGTTCACGGCGATGACCCATTATCCCTACATCACCGATAGCCCGATGTTCTCGAAGATGGCGCCGTCCTCCCACACCGGGCTGGTCCACTACTCGGACGACGAAAAATTCAATGCCTACCTCAATGCCCTCAAGGTCGGCGATACGGCGCTTGGCGAAATCCTCGAGTCGCTGAAGCAGTCGGGCAAGCTCGATTCAACGTTGGTCGTGATCCTTGGCGATCATGGCGAGGCGTTCGGCGAGCATGACGACTATGTCCATGCCAGCGCGATCTATGAGGAGAACGTCCACATCCCGCTGATCATGATCAACAAGCATCTCTTCCACGATCAGGTCGTACATTCCGTCGGCGGCATCGTCGACATCGCCCCGACCATCCTCGACATACTCGGTCTTCCGCTGCCCAAGCAGTGGCAGGGGCGCAGCCTGTTCAGCGAGCAGCGGCCGAACAAGATCTTCTTCTTCAATCCCTGGGCTGGCTTCCTGTTCGGCTACCGCGAGGACGACCGCAAGGTCGTCTTCAACGCGACCACCGGCAAGGTCGAGCAGTACGACCTCAAGGCCGATCCCGACGAGCGGACAAATCTCTTCAACGACGCCAGCGATCGCAACGCGCTGCTGCAGCCAATCGCCGGATGGGTGCAGTCGCAGCGGCGGCGCGTCGCCGATCTGGTCGCTGCCGAGGCCAAAGACACTGCGCGCTGCACCGTCACCAACCTGGAGATCGACGCCACCGGCACGGAGTTCGAAGGACCGCCGCGCCTGGATGTCCTGGTGGATGGCAAGCCCGTCGCCCAGATCAACGTTTCGGGCGTGCAAAGCAAGGCCATAACGCCCGACCAGATCGGCGCCGAGCTGCAGGCGGCGTCGGCCGATGCGAAGCCATTCTTCGTCGACCTCAGCGCCGTGGCCAGTCCGCATTTGATCGAGCTTCGCTTTGCCAATGATCTGTGGGCCGGGCAGGGCAAGCCAGGCGATCGCAACCTGTTCATCAAGAGCATTAAGGTGAACGGCCAGTTGGTCCCAAACAGCAGGCTGCATATCGACAACCGGGCCACCGGCTACACCGATGGCAGCGGCACCAGCATGTACAACAACGGCTCGCTATGGGTCGGCGGTCCCTTCGTCGACGGATGCGTGTAGGAGCGAGGATCTGCGTACCGCGTTGACGCGCCGCCTTCCGAGGGCGGGCAGCAAAGCCAATAGGTGGCATTTTAACAATATCTGGCGCAATGGCGAAAGACGGTGCTCACCACGCCGCTTGCCCGAATTTTAATCAGCGTCGACTAATATGGAAGGGCAGTGGAAAAGAGCGGCTGGCGTTCAAGCCGCCGCTCGCGACACTGATCCTTCGCCGGGGGGCGCGAGCCGAGGGCGAGAGGCTGGCGCAGGCCTTGCGCCTTACCTCTTGCCCTCCGGCCGCCATTCCTGCCGGTACCAGTCGACGAATTTCCGCAGGCCTTCCTCGATCCGCACCTTCGGCCTGAAACCGAAATCCCGCTCCAGCGCGCTGGTGTCGGCATAGGTTTTTTCGACCTCGCCGGGCTGCAGGGGCAGGTTGTCGCGTATCGCCTTGACGCCGAGCAGGCTCTCCAGCGTGTCGATGAAGCGGCCGAGATGCACCGGCTGGCTGTTGCCGATGTTGTAGAGCCTGTGCCGCGGGCCGTCGGACGCGGGCGGCTTGTCGAGGACGGCGACGACGCCCTCGACAATGTCGTCGATATAGGTGAAGTCACGCCACATCTCGCCATGGTTGAAGACGCGGATCGGCTTGCCGGCGAGCATCGCCTCGGTGAAGATCCAGCTCGCCATGTCTGGCCGGCCCCACGGGCCATAGACGGTGAAGAAGCGCAGGCCCGTCTGCGGCAGGCCGAACAGATGCGCGTAGGTCGAGCTCATCAGCTCGTCCGCCTTCTTCGTCGCCGCGTAAATCGACACCGGGTCGTCGACGCGGTCGCTCTCGGCGAACGGCACTTTCGTGTTGCCGCCATAGACCGAGCTCGACGAGGCATAGACCAGATGCTTGAGCCCGGAGGAGGCCCGGCAGAGCTCCAGGATTTCGAGCTGCCCGGCGATGTTGGCGTGGATATAGGCGCGCGGATTTTCGAGCGAATAGCGCACGCCCGCCTGCGCCGCCAGATGCACGATGCCGCGCACCGGCCGCTTGCCCAGCGCTGCCGCCAGGGCGCCCGGCTCGGCGATGTCGAGCTGGTGGAACGAAAATGCTTTCCTGCCGGAAAGCCGCGCCAGCCGCGCCGCCTTCAGCGCCGGGTCGTAATAGCTGTTCATATTGTCGATGCCGATGACATCGTCGCCGCGCGCCAGCAGCCGCTGGCAGACATGGCTGCCGATGAAGCCGGCGGCTCCGGTCACCACTATCGACATCGAACCTCCTGCGGCGAGGCGGCAAGCGCACTGCCGCGCCTGCGTATTGGCGGGATCATTGCTGGCGCAAGTTCCATGGAAGTCCGGTCAAATCATGACGCCGGGCGACGCCAGCCGTCACTTTCCTGTTCATCCGGCCGCGGCCGCGCAACATAGGCCGACGCCCCGTTCGCCTCGTGATAGACGCGCGCCAGCATTTCCGCCAGCACGCCGGACGTCACCATCTGCACTCCGGCGATGAGCAGGAAGAAGCCGGCGAACAGCATCGGGCGCGTGCCGATGTCCTGGCCGAGGAACAGTTTCACGCAGAAGAGATAGGCAAGCACAAGCGAACCCAGCGCGCCGAGCACGATGCCGATGCCGCCGAAGAAATGTCCGGGCCGGGTGCGGTAACGCATGAAGAAGTACATGAACACCAGGTCGAGCACGACCCTGAAGGTGCGCGAGATGCCGTATTTGGACTGGCCGTAGATGCGCGCATGATGCGTCACCACTTCCTGCGCGATGCGCCGCGGCGTCGTCACCGTCGCCAGCCAGGCCGGGATGAAGCGGTGCATTTCGCCATAGAGCCGGACGCTGCGGATGACGCTGCCGCGGAAGACCTTCAGGCTGCAGCCATAATCCTTCAGCCGCACGCCGGTGACGCGCCCGATCAGCCTGTTGGCGATGCGCGAGGGCAGCCGGCGCATCCAAAAGCCCTCCTGGCGGTCCTTGCGCCAGCCGGCCACGAGATCGAGGTCCTCGGTCAGCAGGCGATAGACCATGCGCGGTATGTCGAAAGGATCGTTCTGCAGGTCGCCGTCGAGGGTGGCGATGACGTCGCCGCGCGCGGCATCGAGCCCTGCCTGCATGGCAGCGGTCTGCTTGTAGTTGCGCACCAGCTCGACCGCATGCACATGCGCCCCGTAATGCGCCGCCAGGCGGCGGATTTCGTTTGCCGTCGCGTCGGTGCTGCCGTCATCGACGAGCACGACCTCCCAGGGCTGGCTATAGTGCTCCATCGCCTGGTGAATGCGCGCCAGCAGCGGCTCGACATTCTCGGCCTCGTTGTACATGGGCACGACGATCGACAGCATATGTTCCGGCATGACCGCGCCGTCGGGCAAACCTGACGCAGGGATGGGCAGCAGGCTCATAGCGAGGGCTTCCTTGCAGGTTCCGCCGCCGGGCTTTCCGGCAGCGTCGATTTGGAGGGGAACAGCCAGGCGATCGCGCCGGTGGCGATCGCCGAGCCGAAGATGAACAGGTGCAGCGCCAGCGCCGCCTGCAGGCCGCTCTTCATGGCGATGCCGGAGGTGAGCAGCGCCGCCGCCGCGCCCGCCTCATAGGTGCCGAAGCCGGCAACGCCCTGCACCGGCAAGATGGCGGCGCCCTCGGCGCCGACCACGCCCGGAAAGGCGGTCGTGAAGGATGTCCCCAGCATCAGCGCCAGCAGCCAGGCCTGAACGGAAAGCTTCAGCGCCCAGTTGGCGACCGTCCACCACCAGCCATAGCGCGAGCGTCCGGTCGCTTCGGTGAAGATGTCGCGAATGCGGCCGAGCTTGGCCACCAGCCGGCCCCGCCCGTCCCAGTCATGCGGCGCGCGCGCCCAGCGCGGCAGGTACCAGGCGGCGGCGATCAGCGCCGCGATCCCCGCGGCTCTCAGCGCCGGGTGCAACCCTGGCCAGACCAGGCAAGCGAGGATGCCGACGACGAAGGCGTCCTGCAGCCTGAACCACAAAAGCGAGGCGCTGGCGCGCATGATCGAGATGCCGAAGACCTGGCGCAAAAGCAGCGGAAAGGCGGTCTCGCCGCCGCGGAAGGGCACGACGTTGATCATCGCATTGTGGATCAGGATGACGCGCAGGCAGGCGCCGAAACGACCATGCACCTCGTCGCGGAATTCGTCGCAGACGCGCAGCGCCCGCAGCCCATAGGTAACGAACAGAGTAAGGGCGACAGCCACGAAGGTGGCTGGCGTGACGCGGTCGAAGGCATCGCCCACCATCTTCCAGCGCGCGTCGCTGGCAAGCCAGGCCAGCAGCGCCAGGGTAACGACTATCGAGATTGCTCGTTTCAACCAATTCTCCGCAGGCTTTCGCCGCCGCGTTCCGGTGGGCTCATCGGGAAGATCCGAGATGCCCGGCATCGGGTTCCTTGCCGATTGTCCGCGGCCCCTAAGCCCAAAGGTCGCGGCTCCTTGTGGTGGCGGCTGCTCCTATAGACCAGCAGCCTGTTCAAATCCACAAGCTTGGTCCCGCCCGTCGAGACGGTGTCGTGGATCCGTGGGCAACAGCGATTGACACCGCTCCTTGCCTCGCGGTTAATAGCAGGCGGGGGCGGCAACCGCGATGCCTTTGGGGCGAAGGCTTGCGTGTGCGTGTTGGCGCCGGATGGGGGAGGCGAACACCGACATGCGACCGTCTATCATGCCGACAATTCAACGAGCCGGAAGGGGCCGGCCGCTTGCGCGGCACGCCTTGCTGATCGCCCTCGTCGCCTGCAGCGAAATGGCGCTTGCCGGCGTTGCGCACACGGCCGCCGCGAAGGATCGAGCGCCTACCCAGACCGCCACCGTTCCGACGGCGTTCGAGATGCAGCTGTTCTACGCCGACCGCACGTGGAACTGGCAGGATGGAGCCGCCTATTTCGCGCAGGACAGGCGTTTGCGTGCCTGGACCGCCGGACCGGATTCGACCTCCTCGCCGAAGGCAGATGGCTGCTGACCAGCAACGGCAAGATGTGCATGGAGCTCGTCTGGCGGTCCACGGCCTATGCCGCGACGCCGATCCGCACCTGCTTCAGCCATCGCATCCAGGACGGCAACGTCGAGCAGCGCAAGGATCCGGACGGCGGCTGGTACAGCTTCAAGCACGCTTCGGACGATGCTTCCGGGGAGCACCGGAAGTTCCAGGAAGGCGACGCCAAGAACATAGAGTTCGAAACGGCCCGCAAGCTGGTGGATCCCAAGGGCTAAGCAATTGCAGGAAACGCGTGAGGCGGTTTTCCGTCCGGAATTGCGACAAAACAAGAGATAGAGCGGTTCTCCGTTTCGGTGGAAACCGTGACCGTCAGGCACTGGTCGGCCCACCGCAGCAATCAGCAAAAAGAAGAGGCCCGCTGAGCGAGTTTTCAACCCAACTCAGCGAGCCCACGCCCCGACACATTACTCACAGGGACGACTGCCAGCCTTGTGGGCTGGTGTTTACCGGTGCCCGCGCAGCAGTGCGCGGCGCTGTCACGGGATCCGGAGCGGAAATTGCGGGCGCCGGCATTGCCGGGCCGAGACCGAAGAAGGGCGCGGCCGTCCTGACGATGGTGTCGATGTCGGACAGTTCCGCCACGAAGCCCAGTTGCTCGCGCGCCAGGCTCGGATCGGCATAGAGCTCGGCCGGATCGCCGGGACGCCGCGGCCGGTAGACGACCGGAACCGGTCGCGCCGTCATCCGGGCGACCGTTTCCAGGATCTCCCTGATGGAAACGCCGCGGCCGGTGCCGAGATTGACCGACAGGCTGTCGCCGCCCGCTTCCAGATGAATGAGCGCCTTCAGGTGGGCACGGGCAAGATCGCTGACGTGGATATAATCGCGCACGCAGGTGCCGTCCGCCGTGTCGTAGTCGGTGCCGAAGACCTCGATCGCATCGATCATGCCGGACGCAGCCATCAGCACCCTGGGCAGGAGATGGGTTTCGGGGGTGTGCCATTCACCGAGCTCGCCGTCCGGGTCGGCGCCGCAGGCGTTGAAATAGCGCAGGATCGCGTACTTCATGCCATAGGCCGAGGCATAGTCGCGGATGATCTCTTCGCCCATCAGCTTGGTGCGGCCATAGGGGCTGATCGGGCGCTGCGGCGAGGTCTCGCTGACCGGCAGCGACGCCGGCACGCCGTAGGTCGCGCAGCTCGAGGAAAAGATGATGTTGTCGATGCCGTTTGCCCGCGCCGCGTCGAGCACCGCGATCGTTCCCGCCACGTTGGTCGAATAATAGTCGGCCGGTTCGCTGACCGACTCCCCGACATAGGCCAGCGCTGCGAAATGGATGATCGCCTGCGGCCGGCGGGTCGTGATCGCCCGCTCGAGCGTCCGACGATCGCGGACGTCGCCGACGATCAAAGGACCCCAGGCTACGGACCCCTCATTGCCGCGGCTCAGATTGTCGTACGCCACCGGCAGGTAGCCCGCCTCCGACAGGAGTTTGCAGGTGTGGCTGCCGATGTATCCGGCCCCACCTGTCACCAGGATCGGGCGGCGTTTCATGACGTGACAGCCTCCTTGACGGGCCGGCGACTGCCGAGCAAGGCGTCGAAATACTGCGTGGTATGGGCGAGCCCTTCTCTCAGGCTGATCTTCGGCTCCCAGTCGAGATGCTGCCTGGCGAAGGAGATGTCCGGCTTGCGTTGCTTGGGGTCGTCGACCGGCAGCGGCCGGTGCACGATCCGCGAGCGCGAATTCGTATAGTCGATGACCAGCTCTGCCAGTTCCATGATGGTGAATTCGACGGGGTTGCCGAGATTGACCGGATGGGCGGGCGAAGTTGGGGCGTTCATCAGCCGGATGAAGCCTTCGATGAGGTCGTCGACGTAGCAGAACGAGCGCGTCTGCATGCCGCTGCCGTAGACGGTTATGTCTTCGCCGCGCAGCGCCTGGACGATGAAGTTCGACACCACCCGCCCGTCATCGGGCTGCATGCGGCGGCCATAGGTGTTGAAGATGCGCGCGACGCGCACGTCGATGCCGTATGTCCTCGAATAGTCGAAGAACAGCGTCTCGGCCGAGCGCTTGCCCTCGTCATAGCAGGAGCGCGGGCCATGCGTGTTGACGTTGCCGAAATAGCTTTCGGGCTGCGGGTGCACCAGCGGGTCGCCATAGATCTCCGACGTCGAAGCCTGGAAGATCTTGGCATTGTGCCGCCGGGCGAGTTCCAGAAGGTTGATGGAGCCCAGCACGCTCGTCTTGAATGTATGGATCGGATCGGCCTGATAGTGCGGCGGAGAGGCGGGGCAGGCGAGGTTGTATATCTCGTCGACGGCGAGATCCATCGGCAAGGCGTCGACGATGTCGTGCTTGATGCAGGTGAAGAACGGATCGCGATGCATGCCGTTGAGGTTGTAGCGCTTTCCGGTGTGGAAGTTGTCGAGGACGACGACTTCGTATCCGTCATGCAGCAGCCTCTCGCACAGATGCGAACCCAGGAACCCGGCGCCGCCAGCGACCAGCGCCCGGCCGCGATCGGTATTGGCACCCTTGCGACCACCCCTTGGGTCGAGCTTCACGACCTTCATCACCCTGCTCATGACTCCCCCTTACGCAGCACGCGCACCACCACCCCGGCCAAGCAAGAGCGTTGCTCGACCAAGTCCCGAAACAGTAGCGACCCTCAGCGTAAGCCGAGGCGCCATCACCCATGATGTGCGTAAAAACGTCTGAGTTTGCGGGAGCAGTGCCGTACGGCTTATTGGTTGCCGCTCAGCCCGCTATGCCCCGTGAATCGCGATCACGCGTCTGGTTGCCACCATCGCCGATCTTGCTCGCCCAAATTGCACACCCAACGCATATAAAAATATACCTATGGCGATTGTAGTCAACTAAATTAGCGATCCGTTAACCTCATACATTGGTGATTGGTTAATCATGCACCTTACGAATCGGGCTGCCTGCCGGTCCGGAATGGTGGGCGAAATCGGCTGCGGCCCCCGGCGAGGCAGGCTCTCTGGGAGCCTCGCAAAGCTTGTTGGCGAAGGGGCCAGCGGACTTGAAGGTGTCGACTTATCGAACCGGCAAATGCAGCGGGTGTCTTTCTTTCCGTGCGCTGCGGATGTGCTTTTCTCAATCTTGGGAAATACAGGTTTTCTTGACCAGGCTCCGTTCTATGTCGGTAAAGAGTTGGCGCGATTTCTGTCAGCACTCGCCCGGATCGCAAACAGGCGCGACGGCGCCGGACGGCGACTGCCGCATATCTCGCCGGGCAGGCGGGCGTGCCCGTCATCCGGGCGCCGCGGCCCGGTTTCAACCGGAACGGCGTGAGGTCTGCCACTCTGGGATGCATTGAACGGCCGGGCTTGATCCGGCGACCGAAGGGCGCAGCATGCCGCGCCGCGCGAGTTGGAGGAAGAGCGCGGTAGCCATCGGCGGCAGCAAGCAAGGCCCGCCGATGACGGGCCTTGTCGATCAACCAGATCCTTGCTGCCGGCGGGCTGCCCGCCGCCCCATTCCTCTCCTATTCGCCGCCCATTTCCTTCTTGAACTGCTCGAAATCGACCTGCATGCCGTTGAAGATGGTGCTCCAGTGGCGGGTTAGCGCAGCCATCGCCACAGCCTCCTGGATCTCCTCGTCGGTGGCGCCGGCGCGCTTGGCGTCCTGCGTGTCCGACCATATACAGTAGTTGCACGGGATCTGGGCGGCGACCGCCAGCGAGATCAGCGACTTGACCTTGGGCGGCAGCGCCGTCTTGTCGCTGAGCTCGATGGCCTTGACCTCGGCCCAGGCGCCGGGCAGACCGGCCTTCGGGAACTGCTTCACGAAGCTTGGCACGCCGCCCATGGTCGACTGGATGTCCTTGATGGTGGCGTCGTAGTCGTCGGCCTGGGCGGGCGCCGAGGCCAGGGTCAGGGTCAGCGCGCAAGCGGTAGCCAGCATGGATGCGGAGGCAAGGCGAAGGGAGGACTGTGTGATCGAAAGCGTGCGACGGGCCGACATGTTTTTCTCCTCTGGTGTTTGTTAGCCTTACGATGTAAGGTAGGGTAGAAAATGAACCTTACAGTGTAAGCTGTCAAGCGACGCCATGGACTCATCGATCAAAAAAAAGCGAGCGCGCGGCCGGCTGTCCCGCGAGATGATCGAGGACGCCGCCTTCGAGGTGATCGAACGGGAGGGCCTTTCCGGCTTTTCGATGCGAAAACTCGCCGCGGCGCTCGGCTGCGAGGCGATGAGCATCTATCATCACTATCCTTCGCAGGCGCATCTCTATGAGGCGCTGGTCGACCGGCAGATGAACGCGCTGGTGATCCCCGGCGACGGCCTGCCCTGGCGCGAACGGGTCCGCATCGGCATGCAGGAGTTCCGCCGCGTCGCGACCGAGCATCCGGCCTTCGCGCCGTTCATCGTCGTCTACCGCATGAACTCGCCGCCATGTCTGGCCAAGCTGAACAGCATCATCGGCCTGTTCGAGGCGGGCGGCTTCGGGCCCGAGCTCAGCGCCCGGCTGTTCCGTGCCGCTGGCTATTACCTGATGGGGGCGATCCTCGACGAGACCGCCGGCTATGCCAAGGGCCCGTCGGCGGTCACCACCGTCAGCAGCGAGGAGATGGCGCGGGATTTTCCCAGCGTCGTGGCGGCCGGGGCCTATTTCGGCACCACCGGTTTCGACAAGACCTTCGATCTCGGCCTGGAGATGCTGCTGGACGAGATGGAGCGGATTCGCGATGGTGCCCGGGCCGCGACCGCAAAAGCTGGAAGCGATCGCGGCCACAGCAATTAGCTAGCCAAGGCCCTCGATGCGCTTTCTCTTCGTTCTTGTTCTCCTCGCCGGCGTCGCCATCGGCGTCCTCTATCCCTGGGCGATGAGCAATTTCTCCGGCCACGAGATCGGCACCTGGCGGGTCTACGAGCAAGGCCGCTTCCGGCCGGTGACGATCCCGCTTGCCGCGCGCGACGCGCCGCTGCGGGTGCTGGTGGATCTCACCGCTCGGGCCGAACGCATCGTCTCGCAGCAGCGCACCGTGCTAACGCTCACCGCCGCCACGGGCGGTCGCACCGCGCTCGCCTCGACGCTCCAGTTCAACCACTCCGACAATCCGCGCCAGGCAAGCCCGCAACCGCCGGACAAGATCTTTCGCGACGAGGCAGGCGTGATCCAGACGGTCAGCGCCGGCCCCTATCTCTTCACCGTCGGTCCGGGCGATGCCGAGGATATCCCGATCAGGGCGGTGGACCTCGTGCTGCGTGCAGAGGCCGGCGCGATCGACGAGCGGGCGCGGCCGGCCGGCTATGCGCTGATGGCAGCCGGCTTGATCGGGCTGGTGCTTTCCTTCGCGTTCGGCGGTCGCGGCGGCCGGCCGCAGAACCCGAATTCGCAGCCACCACCGCCGCGCTGGGGCCGCGGCGGCACGTCGAATTGAGCCCGGCATGAATTACCGCCACGCCTACCACGCCGGCAATTTCGCCGATGTCGTCAAGCATGCCGTGCTGACGCGACTGCTCGACTATCTGAAGCAGAAGGACAAGGCGTTTCGCGTCATCGACACGCATGCCGGCATCGGCCGCTACGATCTGTCGTCGGTTGAAGCGCAGAAGACCGGCGAATGGCTGGGCGGCATCGGCCGGCTGGTCGGCGCGGATCTGGATACCAGGGTCGCCGGCCTGCTGGCGCCCTACCTCGAGGCCGTTCGCGCCGTGAACCCCGAAGGCGGGGTGAAGAACTATCCCGGCTCGCCTCTGATCGCCAGGCACTTGCTGCGCAAGCAGGACCGGCTGACGGCGATCGAACTGCATCCGCAGGACGCGGAGCGGCTCAAGGCAGTCTTCGCCGGCGATTTCCAGACCAGGGTGATCGAACTCGACGGCTGGCTGGCGCTCGGCGCGCATCTGCCGCCGAAGGAGAAACGCGGCCTGGTGCTCGTCGATCCGCCTTTCGAGGAGGAGGGGGAGTTCGCCCGCCTCGTCGACGGGCTGTCGAGAGCGCACAGGCGCTGGCCGGGCGGCATCTACGCGCTCTGGTATCCGATCAAGGACCGCAAGGCGGTCGCTGCCTTCAGGGCAGCGCTGAGGAATGCCGGCATCCCCAAGCTGCTCGACATCGGCTTCGAGATCCGGCCGGCATCAGCCGAGCCCAGCCTCGACGGCACCGGCATGGTGGTGGTCAACCCGCCCTTCACGCTGGAAAGCGAGTTGCGCCTGATGCTGCCGGCCCTGCACAAGGCGATGGCGGTCGCGCAGCCGTCGCGCTGGACGATTGACTGGCTGGCGGGCGAGTAGCTTGCCCCCATGCAGGGCCGGCGCTAGCCAAGCGGGAAAGTGTCGCCGGCTTCGGCCGCGCGGTGCCTTGTGAGGACTGACGATCGACCGCCGATGCCGCTGGCCATGCCTTGGAAACCATTGCCAGCGCAACCGCTTGACCGTTGAGCGGCGAATCCGCACAGTGCGCGCAATCGACCTTGAGAGGCTGCCATGACTCGCTTCGCTCGTTCCGCTCTTGCCGCCCTGATTTCGTTCTGCACGCCGCTGGCCACGTCGCTCGGCTTCACCCAGACGGCGCATGCCGCAGACCTCGCCGTCTATTCCGAGGAGGACGGCGGCATCTGCGGCGAGGCCTGGGTGCTGAACAAGATCACCAATCGCTTCGCCTATCAGGTGCGCCACGTGCCGCATCTGCCCGATGTCGCGATCACCGATTTCAGCCGCATCCACCAGCACCGCTACCTGCCGGCCAGCGAGGAATGGCCGATCGGCCGCCGCTATTGCGGCGCCACGGTCAGCCTGTCCGACGGCCGCGCCCGCACCATCTGGTACCTGATCGAGGAAGGCCAGGGCTTTGCCTCGATCGGCGACAATGTCGAATTCTGCGTTTCGGGCTTCGACCGCTGGATGGTCTATAACGGCCGCTGCCGCGTGCTGCGCTGAGCCAGGCGCAAGCGCGGTTGTCGTAGCGAAGATTCCGGCTTTGCCGGGTTTCGCCGCGTGGCAAATCGGCTAACCTGATCTCCCGAGAGCGATTGATCACACTCGGGAGTCTTCATGGACATTGCGACCCTGCTTGCCTTCGCGGCGGCCTTCTTCGTCTTTGCCGCGAGCCCCGGTCCGGACAATATGACGATCGTCGCCCGCACCATCTCCAATGGCGCCGCGTCGGGCATCGCTTACGGCCTGGGCACGGTGGTCGGCATCCTCATCTTCCTGGCGCTCGCCGCCTTCGGCCTGTCGATCATCGCCGCCAAGATGGCGATCGTCATGACCATGCTGCGCTATGGCGGCGCGGCCTATCTGATCTGGATGGGCATCAGGCTGTGGACCGCCGTGCCAGTGGTGCCCGACCTGCAGCCCGTCTCCGGCCGGCGGGGCCTGCTGGCGACCTTCGCCACCGGCGTCGCGCTCAATCTCGGCAATCCGAAGATGCCGTTGTTCTATGTGGCGTTGCTGCCGAACGTGGTCGGCGCATCGCTCGCACCCGGTCATCTCGGCGTGCTGGCAATGGTGATCCTGGTCGTCGAGGCGGTGGTCATCGGCGGGCATGTGCTTCTCGCCGGCCGCGCCCGCGGCCTGCTGCGGACGCCCGCCGTCGTGCGCCGCGTGAATCGCGCCGCCGGTGGCGCGATGATCGGCGCCGGCGTGGCCGTGGTCGCCACGCGCTAAGGGCAGCGCTGACCGCCGGCTCCCGGCCCAGGAAGGCGGGTGCTCGCCTGCGATTGGCCATCGCGGACCCGAACTGTGAGTCCATAGTCTGTGTCTCCGAGCCATCGCGCCGACTCGCCAGTTGACATAGGCACGCTCACGTCCTAGAAAAGAGAGAGACCTGTCTCATCACGGGGCGATGCCATGGCACCCGCACGCACCTCGGCCAAACGCCAGCACGTTGTCGACACCGCCTATGCGCTGTTCAAGCGCGACGGCTTCCATGCCACCGGCATCGACCGGATCATCGCCGAGGCTGACATCGCGAAGATGACGATGTACCGGAATTTCCCGAGCAAGGACGAGTTGATCGTCGCGGTGCTGGATCATCGCGCCCGCCGTTTCGAGCGCCAGCTCGACCGGCTCGCGACGGCAGCCGCGACGCCCGGGCAAAAAATCGCGACGATCCTCGACTGGCACGAGCGCTGGTTCCGCAGCGCCGATTTCCATGGCTGTCTGTTCGCGCATGCGCTGGCCGAGTTCGGCGATCCCGCCCACCCGGTGTTCAAGGCCGTCGCCCGCCAGAAGAATGGCCTGAGGTCGCGCATGCAGGCGATCCTCGAGCAGACGATGCCGCCGGAGCGGGCGGAGGGCGCCGCGGCGGCGCTGCTGATGCTCATCGAGGGGGCGACGCTGCTGGCGCAGATGGGCGAGGCTGACGCCGCCATCGGCAATGCCCGCAAGGCAGCGGCCGCCATCATCGCGGGCGCGTGGGGGCGGCAATGAGCGCGGCGGTCATCGGGCTGGCGCTGTTCGCCGCCATCCTGCATGCCAGCTGGAACGCCTTCCTGCGGACGGGGGCCGACAGGCTGTGGAC
>NZ_RZOF01000005.1:0-51197 GCF_003998955.1 Mesorhizobium sp. M4B.F.Ca.ET.017.02.2.1
CCATGGCGTTGTCCTGCAACGTGGAAAAGAGGATGCCGATACAAAGCCTTGGGTATTCGACGCACATTGCGCCGAATGACCGCAATGTGCGCAGGGCACCTGAAAATCCCCAAAAACCAACCGACCGGCCAGCACACAATGTGCGGGCTTTTATCTAGCCATCCCTCGGTTGTGTTGCCTGCCTCTCCCCTCTCCGCACGCCAATGTACGCTAGGGCGCGAGATGATGCGAAAAGCGCTTACGCGGCTCATTTCGAAGACCTTTCACTCGCTTTGGGCACGAACACGCCGTTTGAGCGAGGTTCGGCGTCGGCCAGCCCGTCCTTTGGCACAGACTCTGAACCGCTATCGCGGGAACGCCGCGGTTGCAGCGAACGGTCGGTGAGCCGGTCGCCCGGCTGCGCAACGAAAAGCGGTGCCCGCTTCCAATTGTGCTGTGTCGGGACTGCCGGACCAATAGTTTCCCCTGCGCCGTCATTGCCGATGGCGGATGTAACGACGGTGACATAGGCGCGCGTTTCGCGAGGCAGCCGCCTGCCTTGCAGTGAGGCCTCGTAGCGTCCAGGACCGGCGTTGTAGGCGGCGATCCAGCCGGGCGATCCGTAGCGGTCGAGCAGTTCGCGGATATAGGCCGAGCCTGCGATGATGTTGTCGTGCGGATCGTAGGGATCGCGGCCCAGCCGGTACCTGTCGCGCAGATCGAACCAGGTATCAGGCACAATCTGCATCAGACCCATGGCGCCCTTGCGCGATATGGCACGTTGGTCGCCGGCGCTTTCGGCGATGAGAACGGAGCGGATCCACGCGGGCGGAAGGCGAAAGCGCCGCGCCGCTTCCGCGATGTGGACGTCATAGAGTTTGCGCGCCGACGGCAAGTCGACTGTCGGGCTCTGCGCCAGGGCATGCGCGGAAACCAGGCATAGGATGCTGAGCCCGCCAAGCACGCCAAGAGGTCTGCGCCGGCACGTGCGAGGCGATGCGGGCGCTCCCGGTTGGGTCGTCGGCCGACGGCGCGCGGACATCACCTGTCCTTCTCTGCGCGCTCACGCGGGCGCGACCATTGCAAGGACCAGGACTTGTTGTCGTCGCCGTTCTGGAACAGATAGGCGCGGATCGGCTGCGCGAAAGTCGGGTCATCTAACTGCAGCGTTACGAACTCGCCGGCCTTTTCGCTCGAGTGTTTCCAACCGGCGCCAATCGCGGTGCCGTCTTCTGCTCCAGCGTGCACACGATAGTCGGGCGCATTGTCCGCATCGCTCGCTTCCGCCACGACGATCGCAACCTCGAGGTTGAGGCTGAGCGTGCGGATTCGACCTGAATACCCCGTCTGATGGCGGATGAACTCTCCGATCTGTGGCATGTCCTGTCTCCTGTCTTGATGGGTGCGGTGACGATCCAACGGCACGGAAGGCGCCGCCGGTGGCGCGCTCACCGCGCTGACGCGCGCCATTGGAAGCGGCCGTCGCCCTGCTCATCCGTCCACAGGGGAACCGCGCGGCCGACGATGTGATCTATGGGGAGGAGGCCGAAGTAACGTCCGTCGAAGCTGTCACGGACTTGACTGTTCATCAGGAAGACGGCGCCGACGGGAATGGGCCGGCAGCCCTGCCAATCTGGCAGGTCGCGACCGGCGCGATCGCGTTTGAGCGCCGTGCCGACTTCGGTGCCATCCGCGGAAATGGTGAGCCCTTTCCGACACACGGTCTGGCCAGAAACTGCAACGACGTGCTTGAGCAACAGCACGCCCTTCGGCAGATAGCCGCGGTCGGCAAGCAATGTTGCGAGCGGTTCGGGTGCCTCTATGGCAACGAGATCGGTTGCCGAGAACGGTACGCCGCCGTCGATCAGGTACAGGCCGATTGGCGTGCTGGCTGAAGCATTCCAGATGAACCTTGGCGACGTCGCGGTAGCCGCGGGAAAGAGCATGGCCGTGGTCGCCAACGCGGTCGCAAGGAAAATTACGGGCCGCGTCATGGCTGAACCCGCCGGCGGAGCAAATGGGCGCGGTGAAGATCCAGCGTATAGGCGCGTGGCTCCTGTGCGGCCGTCAATCGGTTGTGGACATGCCGCCAGTGATCGGCTGAGACCGCTTGCGGATCGATGCCGAGTTGCTCGATGCCATCGATCGTTTGCAACACCCGCTCCACCTTGGGCCAGCCCTCGGACCTGAGCAGGATGTCGCCGCCGGGTCGCACGAAAGGCAGCGTCTGGTGGGCTTCGCCCTCGCCAACGACGCGCACGATATCGACACGGGAAATAATCGTGCCGAAGTCGTTCGCGGCCCAGCGAACGAAGGCAAAGACGGCGCCAGGACGAAACGAGACGAGGCGCCGGTGGCGGTCGAGGATCTTTTCCTGAGCGACCGAACCGAAGCGGATCCAGGACTCGATCTTCTTTTCAACCCACGTTAGTTCGACGTGGGTCAAGCCGTCATCGTCCATCGCGCCGAGCCCCGAGCGGCCTGAACGGAAGTCAACGACAGTGCCCATTGGCTGTCTCCTGATTTCACGGGGAAGCAGGCGGCGAGATGTCGTCGCCGAGGTGATGCCAGCGTGGTGACTCACCGCGCCCTGGCGCGGGGCACAGGTCAGCGCCCATACCGACCGGTCGGCGCAAAAGCGGCCGGCGGATGCCGCTTGGCGGGAAGCACGGAACCGCGTGGGTCCGAAGTCGAGGTCACTGCGCCGCGCTCAGCCCATGCCTGGAGCTCGTCGACGGCGTAGACGACACGACCGCCAAGTTTGCGATAGCCAGGGCCAGTGCCGTAGGTACGGTGTTTCTCCAGCGTGCGGGACGACAGGCTGAGGAACTCGGCAGCTTCCTTGGTGCGCAGAAAGCGCGGCGGCAAAACGGCTAGATCTGGTCGCATGTAACGAGCCTCCGTGGAGTTTTGAGAACCGCTGGTGCTCAGCGGCGGACAGCGACAACCGTGGCGGAAAGGAGACGTCGCAGAGGATGGGGAAGATTGGGGGGCGCAATATTCCCACCCGGGAGCGCTAGGAGCGCTTGCGATGGCGCAGCAGTTGCAGATAGCCGCCGGCGATCATGGCTCTTCCACCCTTGACGAGACCGATCACGGTATCGCGCAGGGATGAGGTTTTCCATGGCGCGGCGAGAACTCGCCCCGTCCCGTAGAAGGCGGTCGCGATTTCACGGTAGCTGGCGCCATTGGCGCGGCCATCCGAGGCCCGCATCATCAGGCGCAGGCGGCGCCTCTGTTGAATTGTCATTCGCGTATCGGGGGGAACAGGCCGCCTGTTGTAGGCACGCCAGAAACGAACGAGAGCCTCCACCCGTCCGAGTGTCTGAGAATCCAGCGGTATCAAAGCTGTAAGGGAACGGTTCTCGTCACCGCCGGGAAGGAGGAGAAGTTGTGTTGCTATGCCGCTGTCATGGACGACATGCGAACCTTGCGGACTGTCGCGACCAGGGCCGACCCCGGCAAGCGCCCTGGAAGGGTCGGACGACAGGAAGTCCGGCGACGGGGCGAGGGCGAGCACGGCAGGATCGGCAAGAGGTGACCATAAAACGTCTTGCGTCAATGCGGACAGGTCGGGACGGGCCGCGAAATCGCAACCCCCAGCGTCTCTGCACTTCTGCTGGAAACGGTTTCGTCTCAGTTCCCGACGAACGAGCGCCAGGTAGAGCCGCTGATATGAATCTGAGCGGCGCAGGCATTCCCAGGCGAGTCCTTCGATTGGCAAGCTGTCGAAGAAGTCGTAGCTGTTATTGTCCCCCCAACGCGACGTGTTCGGCTTCATCGTGTGGGTCCTCGTCAAACTGCAAGTCGTGCCTGCATCGATTCCGGGCGATTGGGATTGGCGGAAGACCCTGGATGGACATCGCGTGATGCTTTTTTGGCATCACCGGGGCGACAATATTGGCTAGGTGTCGGTCTTACGCAGAAGTTGCCGGTAGCCTGTGCGTGTCATCCAGCGCGCCCGCGCCAGATGGCTGTCATGAACCTGTCGGGCACGCTGTGGCTCCTCTTTCGGATCAATCCCGAAGAGGATTCTGACCACCTCGTGCCAATCGGCGCCGTCGGCGTCGGCGTCAAACAAGCGCATGTAGAGCTTGATGTGGCTGCGGTCGTATTCGGTAGTACTTCCCCCGTGGGCGCGGCGTCGTCGAACGGCTCGATCATGGTTTTCACTCCCCAACCCGCGAGATGGAAATCACAGTCCTTACAGAGGTCACGGCAGCTGCGGAGGCCGCTTTGCGGGCATCACACGATGCTAAGTCGACATCGCCACCCACTGCGCGCCATGTCGCTTCCCGGTTTGACGGCAAGAGGCCCCGCCCGGATGAACCGGGCGGGACTGCGTGTACCTCCTTATTCTGCGCCGCGGCGGCTCGGGCGGGACCAGATCAGGCTGTAGGCCTCACCGTCCTCGTCATTGAAGAGGTTGGCGAAGATCGGGGCGATGAAACTCGGATCGTCGAGCTTGAGGCCCAGATAGTCCCGGCCCTCGTTGGACTGCTTGGACCAGGCGGCGCCGATCTCTGCGCGGCCGACGAAGACCCGGTGGCTGGGGGCGTTCTCGCCATTGGCGCGGGTTTCAGGAACGATGCGCACGCCGCGGGCCTGGACGCTGAGAGTGACGATTTCGCCAGTGAACTCGTTGTTGCCGGACTTTTTGAAGGTGCCGATGGTGGCCATGATAATTTCTCCTTGATCGTAATGTCTCGAGCTCCACACCATTGCGGCTCGATGGTGGTCGAAAGGTCGAAGGCGATCGCTTGCGCACCGGAGGGCCGAAGCGCAGCGGAGGACGGCGCTGGAGCGACTTAGTTGCTCCGCGAGGAATGACGGCGCAGCCGGCAGGGGAAGAAAGTCGTGCCGCACCGTTGCGCAACAAGCGATTGAGGCGAAGCCGTTCTTCGGACCAGAAACACCAATCGAAGAGACCGCATCGGTGTTGGCCAAGACAGCCTAGGTGCCAGGAGAAAAGGTGACCTGCGCCAATCTGACCCCGGCAACAGGGGCTCCACGCAAACGGTAGTCGCTTCGCACCTGGCCCGCGCGTCTGCATTGACTAATCTGCGCATAGCGAGGTGGCTCCGGTACCCGGCTCTTCGGCGTTGCACATAGACGTCTCCCGAGTTCGCAAGCTACGACGATGCCTGCGGTGCAAAATTCGATCGCGTTTTCCGCATCCATGTGCCGGCTTGTCGGCAAGGGATGAGGGCGTCGGTCATCGCTGACGTGTCTCAAACGCCCCAGAAAGCTCCGGCAGGCTTTGGCCATGCACAGGTCGTTCGGATTCCGTCCGTGTGGGATTCTGACGGACAGTTGCCTTGGGCCTAAAAACTTGGAGCATGGGTTTGTGGGGGACTTATCATGCCAAATCGAGCGATAAGTTGGCGCCTGTCAGCGGGCTGCTCACCGTCCTAGCGGTTGCGCTTGGCCCTTCCGTTGCCGAACGGGGGATGTGAAATATCGGGTCCGGTGGGACCTCGCTTCGAAGGCACAGGTGAGCTGGATAGCAGCGTGGTCGGTGAGGCTGCGAAAGGGTCGATAGACAGCCGGGCAGCCCTAACGTCTATTTGAATTGCCTTTGAGGCCAAGGTTGTTATCAGCAGCCAAGAATGGATAGTGGTCCCGGAAGATCGCGCTTTTCATCATGGCCATGGCGATTGTCATCATCGTCATGTCCGTGTGGCTATTCGAGCCGCCCTGGCTTGGGCAGGTTCTGAAAGCGCCCGGCAGACCTATTCTATATCCCGCTATATCGGCCTATAATTGCGGTTGCCGACAAACGTCCCCCTATGAGTTTGCCGGTAGGCCCGGCGGCCGAACCCCAAGCCCCACACCCCAGACCGCTGGGCCGCCCGCGTAGATAGGTCGATTAGCCGCCTTTGGCCTTGCCATGGGCGTTGGGTCTTGTGTCGGGCGTGTAGATCACCCCTACGGCCGTCCCGCCGCATCTGTTGCATTTCAGCTTGGGAATGAGGTCATCGGCCATTGCCGGCGAGTCAGGGCCGTAGCGGTCCCGGAGCTGGGCGAGATCGAGCTTCTGGCTATGGTTGCAGGGCGAC
Organism: Mesorhizobium sp. M4B.F.Ca.ET.017.02.2.1; assembly: GCF_003998955.1. NCBI lineage: Bacteria > Pseudomonadati > Pseudomonadota > Alphaproteobacteria > Hyphomicrobiales > Phyllobacteriaceae > Mesorhizobium > Mesorhizobium sp. M4B.F.Ca.ET.017.02.2.1. The sequence continues at coordinate 6,039 of NZ_RZOF01000005.1, forward strand.
CAGTGGCAAAACGCCGTCACGGTCATCTTCGCGTCGATCAGGGATTGAAACGTCCAGCCCTTGCTCATCCGGCCGATATAGCGCGCTACAGGGGAGCCGGCCAGCGCACGCGGCTCGACGTCACCATCGGCTTACTTCAAGTCTAGGGGGGTGGGATCCACCACAGTAGGAGTTGACACCTGAACGTTGGCCCCGATTTCTGGCTCGGATTCAATCCGCCAAGCTGCCGTCGCGGTGCTGCATGGCTTCGAAGATCGCCTCGAAGACGCTGCCGACCTCCTCGTCGATCTCCCACGGTGCAATGCCTTCGCGCAGTGCCGCCTTTATGCATTCGTCGGCCAGGTCGCTGACTGCCACCGGATCGTCGGTGATCGCATTAGGCAGATGCTCTGCCAGCCATTTGTCCAGGAAGTTGATGCCGCGCGTGCTCATAAACAGCACAAGCTGAACACGTGAGTTAGGTTCCGCCGTTGAACCGCGCGCGAAGTCACCGAGAAGGAAGTGGCGTTCATCCGGTGCAACGGCACCGGCCCGGTGAGTCACTTTAGAGACCGCTAACCCAGCGAACGCCCACCGCACGTTCCAAGAACGAAAGGCGCAAAACTAAGTCGAATGGGCATGGGGTTACGCCTTTAGGCGGGCCCCCTGAAAGGGTTGCCGGTTCACTAGCTTTCTTCCCGGAAATCCTGCAGCGAGACGCCGGTCCATCGTGCTCCGGGACGAACTCTTCCCAGAGGCCATCTCGCGGCGCCATGGCACGCAGCCTTGCTCCCGCAGGCCTATGGACGTCCCGGGGGCTGCTCCTGCGGGAACTTGTCTTCATGGACGATTGCCACGGCCCGCTCGAGGTTGCCTCTCACCTCGAAGCCGATCCAGTGGCCATCCATCAGGTGCGTTTGTCTCGGACAGGCGAGGAAATAGTTCCCCGCCTGCTGCGCAACAAAGTTGAGTTGTCTCCGCTCATTGATTTTAATCCCCTCCAGCGGGGTGGTGTAGGCTCCCCAGATCGCGTCCTCAGCCTTCAACTTCACTGGCATCTCCGACTGAGCATAGACCCTGGTCAGCATCAGGCCGTGCCAGAAATTGGAGGAGCCGTTGATGAATTCGATCTGCACCGACCATTGCTCAGGCACGATGATCGTGAGATTGCCGCCCCAGTAGCCGTTGAAGTCGATAATGTCGGTCCGGATGTTGTCCCTGCGGTAGCGCTCGATCTGGTTCCAATCGGCAACAATCTCTATGGCAACCGCCTTGGCTGCGGGGTCGTTTTTGATCCAGCTCGGGACGAAAGGCTCCCCAGCCAATGCAATTCCAGGCGACAATCCCAGGGCGAAGGCGAGAAGGACAAGGTGGGCAAAGCGCGCCATGGCAATCAGAGGCTCCTTCCTGGCCGGGTGGCCGAGTGCAATGGAGACCTCGTCGGCCGCGAGTTGACTGGATGGCACGATATAGCGCGCCACGGGGAAGCCCGCCAGCGCGCGTTCTTCGTACCCGCTGTGCTAGGTGGCCCTGCGGCCGATCGCTTTGTATTCAAAGACGGTGGGTCGGTGACGACTCCGATGCGGCCTTTCGGTGGTGTCAGTGACCCGAACCCATTCGGAGTCGCCATTGCGAAGTGTGACCGTTCTTCCGGTGGCTTTCGCAGCAGCTTCGAACGGCGTTAACGCCGGGACAGAATGCGACGCCACCACAGCGCCGTCTCGCATCTCTTCGACGAAGTAGATTTTCATATAGTACGCCCCGCTATTTCTGCTCCTCCCGAAAATCCTGCAGGAAGCGCGCCGTCACCTCTCCCCTGGCAGTTTCAAAACCCCGGACTCAGCCGAACGCGCGGCTCGATCGGCATCATGATCCGCTACCCTCATGCCGCGCTGGAACAATTCTCGTACCGCCTGAGATCGAGTCGGCATTCTTCTCTCAAACCGCCAAGCATCCAGCACGGCCAGTTCCTCGGCATTGAGCATGATCTGTAGACGGTATGTTCGTTTGTTGGGCGGCACGTTCTGCTATCTCATCAATCTGCAATACCGGCGTCGTAATGAACGATTGCGTCGAGGATGACTTCATAGACGCTGCCGGTGTCTTCCTCAATCTCAGTGCTTCTGATGCCTACCGACTCCGCGTCGGCGAACAACTTTTGCGTCAACTCGGCGACGGAAATGATATCGGCACCCACCGTCTCGGGAACGTTGGCGCCTATCCACTTGTAAAAAAAGTCAGTCCCACGGGTGCTCATGGCCGACAAAAGTCAAAGGCGGGCATTAGGTTCCACAGAGCCTCGCCAGCGCATTTCATCGCCGCCGCTCTCCTACAGCGCCGAAGTATCCGGCGCGCTCTGGCGCCTCCCTGTGCGGGCAGTGGTGGCCAGCATTCGCGCCTGTGCGGCAATGCTCTCCCCACTTTAGGAACCGACATTCGATGCCGCCGTTCTCCTGAGCGATCTGGAGGTCTGAATGTTCAATCCGTGGTTCGATCTTTATTTGTCGGCGCTGGAAGCGCACCAGGTAATTTGGCTTCGAACGCTGCGGATTGCCCAGGGAGGTAAATTGGCAGAGCGAGAAGCGAAGCAAATGATCAGTGAGAAAGTGGAGGCGGCCGCGATTGCCGGCACGCTCTTCGCTACCGGATCGGTGGGCAAGGTCGCAGCCGTCTATCGGAGGAAAATCAGAGCCAACAAAAAACGGCTCTCCATCTAATTTCTAGATGACCTGGTGGGGCTCCTGCGAAACCGGAAACGACTGACACACGCTGATGGTAGCAGAATAGACCAGTCGCCCCGCTTCGTCATAGACGGAGACGGTCATGGATTCATCCAAATCGCTTAAGGCCATTTCGTCGACTGCTATGTCTTGCAGAGCCTTTAGCGCCTCTCGTCGCATTTCGCTTAGGCTATCGAGATCGACCCAGGCATCGCCAAGCGCCTGGCCATTTCTCACAACCTCGAAGAGGTATTTCGACATTCGGCCACTGTGAGACAAAGCAACTGTGGCGGCATTCAAATTTGAGGGCCGGCTATGAGCACGGCGTCCCGCCCTCCGCCTAGCCGGCGGTCAATGCTTTGTGGGGCCTGACGCCGTGGGCGAGAATGCTGATTTCGGCTTCCGTTAGCGTGATCTGATAGCGCTGTGTGGAATTCTTCGAGTAGATGTCGTCAGCAATAATCGAGACGGTCACATCGCCATTCTCGTCGATCTGCACATCCTCGATCTGCAGCGGCGCTGAGTATATGCACTTCGGTGATCCTGGCCTTCGCGCAGGCTGAGCAGACAGTCGCAATGTGAAAAATCCCTTGCCGTACCAGCAATGCGTCTGACGCAAAATTGATGCCAGCAATTCGGTCCCGAGATGAGACACTGAAACGTTGGGCTACTCCCACGTTCGTCCTTATGGATACGTGCCTGCTATTTCGGCAAGAGCGTATTGTTTCGGCAGCCGGCGCCGCGTTCGCCCCCGAACCCAGCGCCGGTTAGGCCCGGCGTTTGCTGGCCTACCCACGCCAGCCTGCCGGGCCGCTCCCGTTTCATGGACTCCAGCTTTTGCGCTTGTCCGGTGTGGCCGCGTGGTTAGTGAATTGTAGGTTCCGGTCGTCTCGGCCGGCTCCGCGGCACTCGTAGCAAAAGATCACATTTACCAGATCCCAATGAAGGCACGGCTGGTCAGGGCCGAGACGCTCTACAAGCGCGGCGACATCGAGCACGACATGGCGTTTGCAGGTGAGGCAGTCGACGGAAAGTCCGGTGCCAGCCTCCAGCTTCTTGCCGAGCGTGTCTTCTAGGAACGGGAATTTCATTGTCATGGCGATCTCCGAAAATGAGGTCGCCGCACCGGAGAGGATTATATTCCCCATCGCGGACAGATTGCCCATAGCGATTCGGAACCACGCACAGCCCGGGCTCGCTTATCGAGGTGACACAGGATTCGCGGGCCGGGCCGTGTCCCCTGGGGAAAGCTCAATTCCAAGGGGGACTGAGCATTCTGCATCCGTCAGGCCCTGTAGGGCAAGGAAAAGTCCGTCGCTGGGAGGCGTAGCGACGGGCTCCCTGGCGACCCAAGAGTAGAGCGGACTCACACGCATGGGCAACTACATCGGAGACGTTAGGCCGACATCTCTTTGATGACCGCATCGAGCGAGGCGATATCTTCCAGTGCGGCTATTTCGAGCGGATCAGTGGCCTGTGCTGGCGTGCGTATCTCAGGAACGCCATCAGGCCCTATTGGTGCGTGACTCATCACCAGGGTGTCGCGATACTGCTTGAGCAAGTCGAGCGCTCTACCGATGGTTCTCTGGTCCATGGGTGAGATTTTAGCATATGGATTGGCCGACACCAGCCGTCCAACTGCGCACGAGGCTACGGCTGGCGGAACATAAGCGGCCCGGCCTTCTTAATCTGTTGGTGACACAGGAAATCCACCGATGGCACTGGCTGACGACATCGAAATGGTGCAGGGGCACGTGAGGTTGGGAAGACGACACATCTCCGAGCAGCGCGAGCGCATCTCTGATTTGGAACGTCTCCAATTGCCTACCGGCAAGGCGTTCGAAGTGCTTGATCTATTCGAAAGTATGCAGGACCTGCACGAACAGCATCTGTCGCGGTTGCTGGCAAAGGCAGAAGAACGCGGCCTAGATGCGCGTCAACGTGTCGATGCCTAGCCGGACCCTTTCGCCTTCAGCATAGTTCACGGCGGCCTGCTCGTCTCGGAATGAGCGAATGCGTATGTGTTGGTTCATCTGCTCGACAAGCACGTGCCACTCGTTGTCCACCTCGGTTATGGAAACAGCGTTGCGATCCAGGCATTGTCTATGCGGGTCCAACTGAGGCGCGGTTTCTGCAAGCAGCCGCCTCGAACGAACGAGGCATTCTCTCGTTCGGACGAGCAGAATCCTGTCATGCTCGGATTGAAAAGCACTCTTGCTGGCGTTGTCTGGCATGGGTGCGCCTCCGGTCTCTATGAACAGACGGGAGCTGCTGACGTCCTTTGCTGTCAGCGATGCGAGTGATAATAATAGCCCGAAAACGCTCGCTTTTCAAACCTGGTTGGGGGCGCGTCGATCTTGCTTAGGCAAGGATGAGCCCGTCGCCGGTCGCCAAACTGAGCAGCGGGCGGTGGGCAACGTGGCACCAGCGGGTCACAGTGAGCAATTCACCTTTCGTTCACGGTTTTAGCGCAAGCTCATAATCGGACATGAAGGGTACAGCGTACATGCCCAAGCAAGCCCCAGCGCTGATCCCCCTCAGCGCTGGGGCTTTTCCTTTAATGCTGCGTCTTGCCGCTTGATTGATCCGCCTGCGCCAGGAACTTGTTGAAGGCGCGCGCCTCATCGACAGTCTCAAACTGCCGAGACGTTGTCGTGCCGTCCGGCTTTAGAACCACGGCGAGGAATGGAAGCCCGAACACGGGCGGGTGATAGACGGCATAGATCGTGCTGCTGCGCTTCATCGCGGCATTTTAAAGGGTTTTCTGGCCCGGAACTAGATCAGCGTCGGGGGCCGGTGACCTTAGGTCAGTTCGATCAAATGCCTGATGAGGTCATCGGGCATAACGGGTTTCACAAGACGCGGGACGCCCGAAAATTCGCTCGGGACAATGGTCCGGTCATACCCGGTGACGAATATGAACGGGATACCGTGCCCCTTCAATTCGGCCGCGACAGCGAAAGTCGGGGCACCACCCAGGTTTATGTCAACGGTGGCGCATTCGACGTCCTCGCTGGCGATTTTCCTCGATGCATCTTCAGGATTGGCCACAGGGCCAATTACCCTGCCGCCAGCTTCGGTGATGGCCTCTTCGAGTTCGGCGGCGATCAGATACTCATCCTCGACGACAAGGACTCGGCGTCCCTGCAGTGGCGCTGCCGGCTTGAACTGGGCTGAATTAATGGGAATGACAGAACACAACATCGACGCCCCCCTTTTGGGTTGTCGGATCATCAAGAGAAACTTATACCTACCGGCGAGATTTGCGAGTCATTTACCGTTGCCCATGTCGAGGCCGCGATACTGCCGACGCGAAAAATTGCCCGGTCCGCTGTCTTGCTAGTCGGCTAGCTGAGCGCCTGAAGGGTTGCACAGGTCAGATAGACGCAGCGCTAACAAATGATGGGTCGCGACAGGAATATTAGCAGCCGCTTGACGAAGCCCGAAGCTGCGCCAGACTCATTCCTATGGCGAAGGGCACCGTCAAAGTCGGCGACGAAGTAGCTATCGGCGCGATAGTACGGCGCCGGGTGACGGAAGACCGGGTCAGCGTCTCGATCCCTTCCGACAGCTTCCCGCACTCGATCATCGACAGGACGTCAACGGTGAAGAAGGGCCAGCACATCGAGCTAACTGGCGATGTTACCCATGTCGATGGGGATCTGGTGACGATAAACCTAGGCGTGCCGGTCACGGTCAACATCGAAATCGTAAGGCTGGTGACAAGCTACGTACTGCCGAAGCGAAAAACAGGCCGGTGGGCAAGGGGGCTGAAAAGAAGCGCCCGCTGTCAGAATGAAGCCTAAGGGGGTCTGCTTGGGCCAACTTAATCGGCGTCGGGGCTTTTGCGTATGATCCATTCGACCAAGTTGGGGTCGACGTAGTCATCGCCTGTCACAATCCGAACGAGCTTCGTTGCGCGCGGTCGCCACTGTTCCTCAGGAACCTTGTCCTCATCCACCCAGCGGTTGAACGCTTCGCGCATTACGTCGAATTCGAAGTATGAGGCGTTGTCGTTGGTCGGCTGCTTTGGCATGGGTTCGCAACGACTAATCGTCCGAAATGTTCCAGCGGAAGTATGGCCAATCGCGTGTTGGTTTGCCCAACATGTCACCGCCGGTCAGCCCCGAGAGAGAACCAAGGCACACCCGCGCTCGCCTCACGTCCCAGGCGATTGGCGACTGAGGTCCGATGGCCGCACGCATAGGTCTGAGCACAGGAAACAACGGACCGCCAGTTCATTGGTAGCAGTCGCAGGAGATTATCCCCTCCATGTAACCCTGAACTGCCCGCCGCTAACTCCTTGGCGGCGGGCCTTTTGGATCTGACTCTGAAATCCTGCGGAGAGGCCAACCACCCGAACCCCGGATGGCGGGTTCAGTTTGGCCGCCATGTTCCCATTGCTCGGCCGTCGCCTATTCCATCGCGCTCCGGCTCGAACAGAAAACCTCCGCGCCGCTGAGCTACTGCCGGCGACGCGGATATGACAACGCGATCGGCCTGTGCCCTTGACGCCGGGCAGCGTCGTTTCGCTCGCTTTAACAGCCTTCGGTCGTCGTTTTCATCTGACCTGGAGCAGCCGACTTTGCATCGATGTCCTGCTGCCCCGGCGCAGCCTGCTTCGCACTTCCGGTCTGGTGGCCGGGCGCGCAATCCTTCGCGGACTTCGGATTGGTGTCGCTGGTTGTGGTCGGGTCCGTGCCTTGATTGGTAGTGCTCGGCATCGTCGTCGTCGTGGTGGTCGTGGTGGAAGATCCGCTCGTGGTGCTGGTTGACTGTGCAATGGCAAGCCCAGTGGACATTGCCAAGATAGGTAACGCGAAAAGTAGCCGGTTCATCGGTTGTCTCCTTGCGAGGCGGTCCCTTCGATTTCCAAATAGGAAAACTCGCAAACGGTTCCCGAAAAGCCCGATGGCTAGTCGAAGCTGGTGAGGCGGCGGTCAACGTCGCCTCAGAGGCTCCGACAAAAAAGGCCCGCCGGCCGAGGCCAGCGGGAGTACTGGAGTAGCCAGAGTGTGGTCTGGCACTTGCAAACGGTCCCACCCGCGTTTTGTTTCAAGTTGCTAAATTGACCTAGGACCCTGCCAACGGGTGCTCCAGCGGGGGCGGCCACCCCGGGCGGGTTTTGCCGGCAGGCGGGTTTTTCTTACCGGTTGACGGGTTCGTCTGATCGGAAATGAGCTTGCCTTGACAGCATGCACGCTCATTTCTCGTGCCCTCTCCAGGGCCAACTGACTGGCATACTCAGCCTCAAAGGCCTCCGAGTGCCTTCGATCCTCGCTTCGCAGATGGAGGTATGGCAGCGCAAATCCGAAAAGGATGATGACGCCGATTGCCCCCGTCATGTGGTCGATAACAGCAAGCCGGTGGAAGACCACCATCGCGCCTGCGGTCACAACCGCTCCGGTCATTCCTGCACGGAAGGGGTCAAATTTGGGCGGCGGCGCAAGCGAATTGGCCTGTCGCTTCGCCTCTAGGTAAACGGCTGCCTCATCCATCAAATAGCTCCGATAAGGAGACCTTTAGCACTTTCTAATGAAATGGCTAAGCCGGCATTCGGGTCAGTTGAGCTTGCGACCGAAGTCCCGATTGGTAAGCGCAAGTGGCGAGTCTGGGGAGGGCCGTTTGGATCCGATAACGAGAAAGGCCTGGTCCCCGGCACGCCTACGCATCGGCACCCACGCGACATCGAAATGTTTCAATATCGCATGGCCGTTTCAGTTCCGTTAGCAAACCCTGAAATGCACCGGAACCTTCCTTTCAGTCCGCTATTGGTCAACAGGAGGTCCGTGAAGTGCGAAACCTGACTGCAGAGCAGTTGCTAGCAGCAAGAACGCTATTGAAGTGGTCGCGCGTGCGGCTTGGCGCCAAGTGCAATCTTAGCGAAGCGACGATCAGCGAATTTGAGAATGGGCTAAGGAAACCGCATCCCCGCAAGGTCGCCGCTATGCTCCTGGCTTTCGAAGGGTCGGGAATTGTCTTTTCCGCCGAAGGGAGCCCATCACTAGCGCGCCCTGAGGCTCAGACTGGTGGTCGCCACACCGGCAACAGATCGTGGCGCCGTCGGCAGACAAATCGCGCGGCGGAATAGAAGAAACTCCTCGCATAAGGAGATCCTGGCGGAAGGAGTCACAAGATGGCAAAGGACAAAAGCAGAGCCGACCTCCGCGCCGCAGGCCAAATCTCACTTGACGATGAATATGAGGTGAATTTATTCGCCCTGCAGAACAACATCACACCGGCTCAAGTTCGAGAACTCATCCGCAAGCACGGCAATGATCGCGCGACCCTGACTAAGGCTGCCAAGGCATTGCCAGGACGATGACGAGAAATTCCCAGACGTGAGACCACCAATGAGGCCAGCCGCCTTGGCCTGAGCACCGGGCCGACCACCGGACCTTGTCTACATCGGCCCCGTCATGACGCGACAAGCGCCTCAAACCCTGCCGTACGCGAGCATCGACGTGGCGCGATACCTGCAGGAAACGCGAAGCCCGCCGTCTCGGGGAGAGAACGACGGGCTCTTGCTTGGGGAGCGGCGGAGGGGACTGGCCGCTCGCGACAGAAATCCGCCAGACCTGAAACTGTTCCCTGAAATCTTCGACTGAGACGCTATCCACCGCCGACAGACCCGCTGATTTTTCTTCGCGCCAGCCCTGCAGTGTGAGATAATTCCGACCAGGGTTTTAGGGCGGCAACGATGTCATTGTCGCGCAACAGTGGTGTGTACGAACCCGCTGATCTGGGACCGACTGTGCAAAGAACGCCGGCTAGCCCTCAAGGACAGGGACCAGAGGGAATATCTTGCCTCGCAAATCTTTGAAGTTTTCGACAACGGATCTACCGATGAGACCGAGCTGTGGCGATCGCTTTCAAAACTTCGTACCTCCAAGGAGGCACGAGAGAGCCCGTCGCCTGGAGGACATGGCGACGGGCTCTCTGGCCACCCAGAAGCGGTAGATGACCGCTCCAGATAGAACCGCGACGGCGAAGGTCTGTTCCATGTTCCGGACACAAATATTAGCATCCGCTTGACGAGGCAGCCGACGGCCCCAGACTCCATAATGTGGAACGGATCCAGCGCCAATCAGAGCACACGGTGAACGGTCGATGGCCCCGAAATATCTCGATCATCGGTTGGAATGCCCATACTGCCTCACCATCAGGCTCAGGATTCCCGATGACGCTCGTCCGGATACGCCCATTTTTTGCGATGATTGCGGAAAGTACCTTGGCACCTGGGATGAGATACAAACCGACTTTGAGAAGCAGGGCGGCCAGAACGGTGTGTTTCGACTCGACAAAGGCCGCATCCAGCGGATCCGCTAGTGCCGGCCGGCAACCCTCTAGTGTCGACCTTTCAGGAACCTAGCCTCGCGAAGCAGCGAATTCCAATCAGTTCCAATCAACTCGACCAGTCGCTTCGCCTCTTCCTGCCCGATGCCAGTCTCTCTCATCAGTCGCTCCGCCAACAGCTTTAGATGGGCGATGCGCTCATCTTCATTGTGGATTGCCGAGCACATAACGGTTCCTCCAATGACAGGAACCGCTGAAGTTGGCTTTTGTTTCGAGTGGGTCGCGACTCCGGGCTCATCCGATTTGCGGATAGAGGAACCCGACACCCACCGCTTTTTTGCCAAATAGCAGAAGATGGAACGGCCGATAACGTCGCCAGCCGGTAGCCTTGCCGGCTAGGCCCGGCGGTCAACAAGCGCTTATCCCCGACCATCGGGTTGCTGTTTGCCAAGCCCGGCTCGCTGGTCGAGGTGACACAGGACTTGCGAGCCGGGCTGGCCGCCGACATCTTCCAATCCGGGGAGGAGTGGTTTCAACAGCCGGCGAGGAGCAAAACGTATCCGATCAGGCCTCATCATGCGATGTGGACTGAGGTCCGAATGAGCCTCCTGCAATGGTCTATTTTAGCAACTGCTTGACTATGCCGCCCTGCGCCCCAGAGTCTCCTTCATGGCGAAGGGCAGCATCAAAGTCGGCGACGAGGTCGCGATCACCGCGACCGTGCGCAAGCGCGTGACTGAGGATCGGGTCGCCGTGTTGATCCCTTCCTACCACCAGCCGCATTCGATCGTAGACCGGTCGCCAAACGTGAGCAGCGGGCAGAAGGTCGAGTTGGTGGGCGACGTCACGCATGTCGACGAGGACAGAGTGACGGTGAACCTTGGCGGTCCAGTCACGGTCAAGCTCAACACGGTGCGGCTTGTCACCAGCTACGTGGCGCCGAAACGGAAGACGCCGCTGGTCGATAAGGCGACGTAAACAAAAAGCCCGCCGGCCGAAGCCAGCGGGCAAGCGGTGGTCACGACCCTAGAGCCCGCGAGGGTCGAGCCGCAACTATGCTCGCACGGCAGGCAGGTATTCCGCGCTAACAAATGTTAGGCGATGGCCCCGCGCCTTCGCCGGGCACCCTCAAAGCGGCGCGAACGACGCCACGCAAAGATACAGGCTGACGATACTGCCGGCACCTGTGTTCGAGAGGCAGCCGCGCCACCCGGGGCGTCGGCAAAGCCGCGACGATTCATGAGGCGTGGGGGTCTATCTCACCGACGATCTCGGACGGGTCACCATCGTACTCGTCTGCCGGCATGACCGCGAGCGTGCCATCGCCGGCACGAAAGATGACGATGCTGACCATCAAGCTGGTGGCGAGGCTGAAGGCAAAGGCGTTTGCTTCTATGAGGGACATTGATCCGGCTCCTGCTTGGAAGCGGGGATCGATCCCCGCGTGACAGGCGCCCGATGTGTCCGGCCGAGGGCCGCAATCACCGTGGAGGCGAAGCCGCAATGGCGGCACGATTTGCGTAGTCCGACCCTTTACGGGTTGATGGCATCAGGTCCTCGGACCGGACCAAGGAATTGCGCCGACAAACGCGGAGATCGGTCCCCTGTCTCTGCTTCCAGGACGAGACAGATGTGAACCTGGTGGTTTGCTGCCTTGCCTTGATCGACGCCAGAGCGGCTTGAGCGGTCATTCGATGAACGCGCGGGGAGCGACGGAAATCAGAGCGAATGACTTGAGGCGAGTGGACTGGTAGCCCCTTCACGCGGGCCCGAACTTCATCACCGGAATGCCAAGCTTGCGGGCCTTGTCGGCGAGGTTGTCCTGAATGCCAGAGCCGGGGAAGTGAATGACGCCTATCGGCAATGTGTTGAGCATGGCATCGTTGCGTTTAAACGGCGCGGCCTTGGCATGCCTGGTCCAGTCCGGCTTGAAGGCGATCTGTGGCACCTTGCGGCTGTGAGCCCATTTGGCGGCGATCAACTCCGCACCCTTCGGTGATCCGCCGTGCAGAAGAACCATGTCAGGATGCTTGCCATGGACCTGGTCGAGCTTGGCCCAGATCAGCCTGTGATCGTTGAAATCGAGCCCGCCGGTGAAAGCGACTTTCGGTCCGGGTGGCAACAGCACCTGGCTGTCCGCATGCTTTCTCGCGGCAACGAAGTCCCTGCTGTCGATCATTGCCGCGGTCAGGTGGCGATGGTTGACGACAGAACCGGAACGCGGGCGCCAGATCGAGTGGGTGTTACGCTCGTAGTGCTCGGCGGCCTGGTCGCGCATCAATTCGAAAGCGCTGCGGCGTTCGAGCAGGGTCTGACCTTGCGCGATGAGGCGCTCGAGCTCGACCGACTTGACCTCGGATCCGTCCTGTTCGCGCTGCAGCCGCAGCTGGCTAAGCTCGTTTTCATCGAGCTCCCGCTCGATCCGCCTGGTCGCGCGATGGAACAGATTGACCGTTCCCCACAGGAGTTCCTCGAGATCGGGTTCAAGGCGTGTGTCGGCCATTGCCACCACGAGAGCGTCGAAGATATCGGCGATGCTGGCCGCGACCACCTTGCCTTCGGGAAGCGGGCGCGGGTCGGGTTCTTCGTCAAAGGGATGGAAACCGTAAAGCTGAAGCTCCTGAAGGACATGATCTGTTGGTGATGATGAGGGGTGAGGCTGGAAGTCGGCATCGTGCTCGGTGCTCATGGGGTTTGCCTTCGTGGGATCGCCGCGCCCATCGCGGCCTTCATGGCGTCGAAGGCGATGGACGACCCGGACTTGCACCCGAAGCGTCAGCGTAGGGCCGGAAAGGAGGTGGAGGATGGCGAAGCCCGGATATTTTGTCTGGCGATGGAAAGGCCCGAAGAGGGGCTCCCCGTGACTTGCCGCCTGGGTTGGCAAGGGCCGCCGGAAAATAGCCGGGCGCAGCCATTGCCTGTCTGGATCGGCCGGCGCCCTATCGCCCTCTTGAAGGCCTTGGGCCGGCTCTCTCCTCAACGGAGGTCCCTTGCGCACCCGAGCCACGAAGACGCCGGCACGCCGCTCCCCTTCCCTTTCCAGTCAGGCCGCGGACGTCATGAAGCGTTCGACATCCTGCGGCGCGAGTTGGACCCGCAGCATCGCCCTCAAGGCGTCGGCACCGAGCAGGCGCAGGTCCTCATTGAAGTCGCCGAGCTGCGGCACCAGGACCATCGCCTCGATACCGGCCGCATTGGTGCGTTCGATGAGAGTTGCCACTGCTCCGTCACCGGCCGGATCATTGTCACGGGCGATATAGAGCCGCCGCAATGTGTCAGGAAACAGGATTGCGGACAGATGCGCCGCCGACAGTGCCGCGACTGCCGGCATGGCGGGCAGGACAGTGCGTTGCGATAACATGGTCTCGATGCCTTCGCCGGCAGCCATGACATCGCAACAGCAGCCGAAGCGGACGGCGTGTCCGAGCAGTTGGCCCATGGCGCGTCTCGGCGTCTCAATCGGAGCGCGCCCAAGGTGAGCCTCGCTAAATCCGCCCGGATCGAGCCAGGTGCGGTGGGCGCCGGTGAGTTTGCCTTTGAGGTCGGTAACGGTTGCGATCATTGCCGGCCATGTTTCGGTCGGGCCGCTTTCCGGACGGTAATAGCAGCGCGGATGAAACCGAAGGCTCCCGGTCTCGTGCAAGGCTGAGATCGCGCGTCCACGAAGATAGGTCTCCACAAGCGTTCCTGGTATCGACCGCGACATGGAGACCAACCGCCGCGCTGCTCCTGCCGAACCGGAAGGGGCCAGCGCCTTGGTCTGCTTCGATACCGCCGGCTGCTGTTCGGAGCGCGGCAAGCTCAGAAAGTTGCAGGCTTCCGCGCTGATATCGATAAAGTCGATCAGGCCGCAGCTCTCGCGGATCACGTCCAGCAGGTCACCGTGCTCGCCGGTAGCAGCATCAGTCCATTTGCCGGCGGGACCTTTGGGAGTGTCGTTCAGCCTTACATACATCGATCGCCCAGGCGTGTTTCGGGCGTCGCCTACCAGCCAATAGTTGCCATGGCGCCGGCCGTTTGAAAGATAGTTCCGACATACCGCCTCCGCCTGCCGGCTGAGACGGCGCGCGAGGTCGTTCGGGCTTCTAGACACGGTCCGGCTCCAGAAAAAAGCCCGCCGTCTCCGGCGGGCCAGATGAAGACTTGCGGCTGATCATTCAGCAGCGATCGTGTGAGGCTCATTCGCGGCTTCGTCATTTTCAGCGAAGCTCTCGGTGTCGGCCACGGACAATTCGCCGTCGTTCCCTGCCGTCGCTTCGACCACCGTTTGCGGCGATCCTGTCTCATTCGTTTCTGTATTCCCGTTTCCCGGGGTGCGCAGGGGCTCAGGTAGCCAACCGCTGCTGCCGATCAGCTTCTCCGCCTCGCTCGCCATGTCGCCCTTCTTGAGGTGCGCTATTCGGTCAGCGGCTTCCTGCCCCTTCGCTTCAGTGAGTGCCTGGAGAATGCGCGCCTTTGTGACACGTCCGAAGAAGTTGTCGACAGACGGCCGCCAGCCGGCCGCCGTCATGTCGAGGGTGATGGCCTGTGCCAGCCGGTCGGCATGGGCGAGAGCGCGCGGGCGCCTGTTCCATGTTTCATGCACAGCGTTGACCGACATGCTGACGGCATGTGCGAAAAGCGCAGCCTGGCGATCGCGATCCCAGTCGCGAAGGGCATCCCAAAGGTCGGCAGCTTCCTTCGGCAGCGCGTTGGCCCACAGGTCGTGTCGCACACGGATCGCCTGTGCGCAGGTGCTGTCGTTCAATCCTGAGGCTTGAGCGCCGAAACCGACGCTCTTCAAGTCCAACTCCAGGCAGCTATCTGATCCATATTGGTAGAAGATCTTCAGCGTGAACGCGTGCAAGGCGGCGAGGAAGGCGACGTCTGGATTTCCACCGAGCGCCTCGCGCAGGCCAAGGGTTCGATGTGCCGTCAGTTCCGTCATGAGCCGGTCAGAAATCGGCGAGATGCCATCGGCCTCCTCGGGCTCGGCCAGCGGCTCACGATCGGCCGAAACGCTTTCCCCGTCTCGGACGGCAGAAGCTGTCAGGGATTCCTCCCCCTCTTCGCTTTGCTGCGTTCCGATGGGCAACTCGTCCTCGGGACGGACGAAGCCGCGCTCGACGCGGAGACACCCGTCTGGCGCGATGCTGATGAAGCCACCGGCGCGGGCAACCTCGAGCGGGTCGAAGGTGAGTGGCCGGTTTTCGAAGGACTGAAGTCCAGTCTCCAATTCAGCGAGACGCTGATCGATTTCGTCCGGGAGGTCCTCGACGCTGTCATATTCCTCCGACAGACGATCGAGCTCGAGCTGCAAGGCCTTACGCGTCGACTCCTCCTCGGCGCTAAGAGGCGACGGTTCTCCGCGCAGTTGGCGGAGACCGAAGGCGTGGCCGTAGGCGAAGTCGGGCGCGATTTCGATCCACTTCCAGCCTTCTGCGCGAACCGCCTCCGCGCGTCGTTCCAACTCATCCGCGACCAGCCGGTCTACCAGGACGACGTCCTGCAGCCAGCCACCGTCGTCGCCCTGGAACAGGTCGCGCATGACTATGCCTCCGGCCTCGACATAGGCGTCGATGCCGATGAACTGCACCCGCTTGTCTGACGCACGCACCGAGCCCTCCGTCAGCATGCGCCGAATGGCATAGGGCTGCTTGTCATAGGAGGGCTTCAGGCGTTCGAATACCTGCTGCTGGCGTTCATGATCGCCGGATACAGTGAACGCCATGAGTTGGTCGAGCGTCAGACCATCTTCGGCATAAATCTCAAGCAGTGCCGGTGACACCGAAGCCAGCTTCAGGCGTTGCTTGACCACACCGGTCGAGACGAAGAACGCGGCAGCGATATCCTCCTCTGACTGCCCCTTCTCGCGAAGGGCAAGGAAGGCCCGGAACTGGTCGAGCGGATGAAGGGGCGCGCGCTGGACATTTTCCGCCAGCGAGTCTTCCTCGGCAATACCCTCCTCTCGCACGATGCAGGGAACCGGCGCGGTTTTGCTGAGGCGCTTTTGCCTCACCAGAAGGTCCAACGCGCGATATCGCCGGCCACCGGCCGGAATCTCGAACATTCCGGTTTCCACACCGGCTTCGTCCTTGACCGGCCGGACGCTGAGACCCTGCAGCAGCCCACGGCGGGCGACATCCTCGGCCAGTTCCTCGACCGAGATACCGGCCTTCACGCGCCTGACATTTGCCTGACTGAGCACAAGCTTGTTGAAAGGGATGTCGCGCGAAGACGACAGGGTGACCTTTTTGGCAATAGCAGCCATCGATGTTACTCCGCGACGGGCAGCCGAAAGCCACTCTCTCGACCTCCAACCCGTCACAAAGCGCAGCGCCGCCCTCTTACTCTTGAGGACGACGCCGCAGCACGAGAAAAAAAGACGCGAAGTGGACAGAACTGGAGACCGGTGCATCTCCTGGCTTCCAGAATGTCAGACCACCTTGTCGAACAGCTTCTTCGCCCGCGCCTCCAGATCAAGCCGAGCATCCTGATGGGTCTTGTTGCGAGCCACCGCCGTGATGCCCTGCACGAAGTCGAAAACACTTTCAGGCTTGCGACCTTCCTCGGTCAGCACTGTCTCAATGATCCTGGTCGCCTCCGCCTTTGAGAAGCCACGCTTGCGCAGGAAGTCGCCGCGGTCGTCATCGGTACAGGCAACGATCCGCTCGCGCGCCGCCTTGATGCCGTTGATGAAGGGCATGGGGGACGAATTGGCAAAGCGTGCAAGCGCCGGCGCGGCCTCACGCGCAAAACGTGAAGCTGCGTATTTCGAATGACGAATGGTAATCTCCTCGAACTCCTCAACACCCCAGAGATTGCGATTCTGGCAAACGGCGCGAAGATAGAAGCTTGCGATGCCGAGCGTCTTGGCGCCGACCTCCGAATTCCAACAGTAAAAGCCGCGGAAATAAAGATCGGGTGAGCCGTCCCGTAGCCGGCCGGCCTCGATCGGATTGAGATCGTCGACCAGGAAAAGGAACACGTCGCGGTCGGAGGCGTACAGCGTCGTGGTGTCCTTAGTGATGTCGGCTCGCGGATTATAAATGCTCGTCGACCAGTCAAGGACGCCCGGCACCTTCCAGCGGGTGTCACCTGTGCCGTTGCCGGCGATGCGCTGCACGGCGGCGACCAGTTCGCGATCGAAGATGCGGCCGTAGTCCGGGCCGGTAACCGCACGCAACTCAACACGACCATCCTCGATTTCCAGCGCCTTCACCTGTTCGGAGCGGTGAGACGTCAGGCCATATTGTAGATTGATGCCGGCGAGCGGCGCTGGAAGTTGGCGCAAATAGGCCGCCGGCGCGCCAACAAGACTCGCCAGTTGGCCAAAACTCCAATGGGTTGGGGCGATTGGAATATCGGAGCCCGGCAGCACCAGCGTCAGGCGCTCGGCATCGTTGCGGCTTGCCTCTACACGAATAGCCGCGCTTTCCACGGTCCTCGTCCGGCTGCGCTCGGTCCGCGTCTGCACCGCCTCGAATAGCTCCGATAAGGACAAGTAGCGCTCGTCGGCCGGCCGCGAAAACCATTCCGAGGACACGCGACCAATCCGCTCGCCGCGGCTCAAATCCACCTTGAAGCCGCGGGAAAGATCACGGGTGGCGTTCAGAACTTGTGTCATGGGTTGTCTCCATGACGGGCGCCGAAGGCCTCTCCTTCCGCCTCAACCCGTCGCCGAAAACCCGGCCCTTCTCTGACTCTTTGTCGGGAGAGCCCCGCTCTCCCGACAAACACAAAAAAGGGCGTACAAGGCGGAAGCACCGAAATGCCCGTCGGAGGGAGTAAGTCAGTTCGGTGCTGGAGCAGGTTCGTGGCCCTGAGACCGGGTCAACAGGGCGGCCGTAGGAGCATCAGCATAGCGCCGCCGTAAGGCGGGATGCGGGACCGACAGCCCCCGGCCAAGGGCGCTATATAATGCTTCCTCGGTAAGACTTCGGAGCGGCAAGCGATCCGTCGAGGCGCGTCAGGTCGAATAACCGTTTGGTCCGGGTCATGCGACCCTGACTGACCGATATGTGCGAAAACACCGCCCAACATACGCTTATCGACTTTCGCCCTTTCCATCCTCGCCAGCTATCGGCAGCAATCGTTCTGCGACACGAGGAAAGGTAGGCCGCCATGACTGATCCCAGGGAGGTTACAATAAAGCGGACGATCCGCCGTAAGGAGCTACGTGAAATCGTCCCTCTGGCTGACAGCACAATCTATGAAATGGAGCAGCGCGGGCAATTTCCGCGACGTTTCGCTCTTACCCCCCGTTGCGTCGTGTGGGATTTGGCCGAGGTTGAAGCCTGGCTCCATGCGCGCAGGGCAGCACCAATTCCCCGAGCCAGCCCTCCAGATGTGCGTTTGAGAAAGACCGCTCCTGTCAAAGCGCTGGATCGGGCTCAAAGACCGTCATCATCGGGGGCATAAGGACGACGGGCCGCTTCCTTCCCTCGACCCAGGCTTCCACTGCATCGGACCATTCTTGCATCATGTGGCGGCGCTGAACTTCGTATTCCGCCTTGTTGTAGACGCCGCGGGAGGAGCGACCGTCCTCGTGAGCCAGGCATTTTTCGATCCAGTCGCTGTTGAACCCTAGTTCGTTCAAAAGTGTAGAGCCCGTGCGCCGGAGATCGTGCACGGTGAATGGCTCAAGCGGCAGGCCTTCCTTCTTCGCCAGTTCGGCCACCGCATAGGTCACACGATTGAAGGTTGCGCGCGCCATTGGCGCGTCCGCGTCGTAGCGGGATGGCAGCACGAAACGAGAGTTCCCCGAGCAGGTCTTGAGCGCAACAAAGATGTCGAGCGCCTGGCGTGATAGATAGACGTTGTGGGCCTTCGATCGCTTCATCCGTTCCTTTGGAATGGTCCAGACCGCATGCTCGAAGTCAACCTCGTTCCAGGTTGCGTCCTGAAGTTCGCTTTTTCGAACCATCGTGAACAGGATGAGGCGAAGGCCAAGGCGAATGGTGGGCAGTGTTGCGACCTTCTCCAGTATCTTGAGCATGACGCGGATTTCAGTTGGGGAGAGCGAGCGATCTCTCGGGACAAAGTGAGCAATCGATGCCGGCCCTACGTCGTCGGCCGGATTGGACACCTTCTCGCCATGGAGAATGGCGAAGCCGTAAATTTGCTTGAGGATATCACGGACGTGGATCGCCGTTGCCGGCGCTCCACGCTCGACGATCTTGGCACATTGGGCGCGAAGATCGTCCGGTGTGATTTCGGTCAGCAGCCTATTGCGCCAAACCGGCAGGAGTTCGCGTTCGTAAATTGACCGGCGCATCGATCGAGTGCTGTCCGCCATCGGCGCCAAAGTCAGCCACTTCTCTCCGAATTGGCCAAAGCTCTTGGCTTCTTTCAGTCGCCGTTTGTCTCGTTGCTTTTCGATGGCAGGAGAGCGGCCTTCTCTGATAGCTCGACGCGCATCGAGGCATTTCTCGCGCGCTTGGAGCAGGGAGATCCCATCGCGCCCGTACTTGCCGAGGTAGACGGTCTCCCTCCGGCCATTGAGCCTGTAGTCCAGACGAAACGAGATCGTGCCGCTAGGCATGACGCGGACATACATCCCGTCACGATCCGCCACCTTGTACATTTTCTGCTTTATTTTCAATGCCTTGATTGCGGCGTCCGTCAGCATCCCGACTGCCTTTCCAAAAGTACCGTCACGGGTTTTTTGAGGGCTTTGGGCGGAACTTCTTCTTAATTTTCATAGCCTTAGCCTGAAAAAAGTACCGTCATCAGACCTCTATGACGTGACGGTACTGTCGAAAATTCATCGTGGCAATATGTCGGAGGTCCGGCAGCCAGTCCGGCAAGGCCGAACAATGCACGCCGATAGGCAGCGAAAGCTGCTGGCAAAAATTATTTTTAATTTCAGTTAGTTAGATCGATTTCTGGCGTAATTTCGGCGACGTTCGGATAGACCTGAATCATTCCCTGGTCTATTTTCACCTTCCTTATCCGACTGTCCTTGAGCGATGCCAACGTGGAAAAGCCGGTGCCGAAGACATCGAGCGCGATGGAAATGCCGGCATGTGAAAGCCGTCCGAGCTTTTCATCGACCCTGTCCGGGTCCACGGGCGATTCTTCTGTTATCTCAATTTCGAACATCGTTGCAGGGAGGTCCTTTGCCGCCAGACCATTCAGAACCATTTCGTCGATATCGCCGGCCTCCAATTCGCGCGGTGAAACGTTCATCGTCACACGAACATCACGACAGTCAGCTTTCACCAAGGCGTCGATAAAAGCGCAACATTCGGAAAATACAGCTTGAGTTAGCAGCTGGAGCATTCCGGTTTCGCGTGCCGCTGTCATGATTTCGGGCGGAGAGATGGAACCGTGAATCGGATGGGACCACCTTAGCAACCCTTCAAAACCGATCACAGCTTCGGTGTCGAGTCTTACGATTGGCTGGAACCAAGGGCCCAAGCTTCTCGTCTTTATCGCCGAATGAAGATCGCGTTCGATTGACTGGCGGCGTTGCAGTTCCCGGTCGAGCTCGGCATCGAACAGGCAAAATTCGTTCCTGCCACGGCGCTTAGCTGTGTAAAGGGCGATGTCCGCCCGCAACAACATTTCCGTCAGCCCCGGGTTTTTAGCCGAGTATATTCCTATGGATGCCCCGATCCGGACGGAGGCGACGCCAGGATAGGGGCGAGCAAGCTTGGATATGAGATTGGATGCGAGATTGCTGGGAGAAGGCGAATTTCTAAGCGAGGAAAAAACCAGCACGAATTCATCGCCACCGATGCGGGCGAGCGTTGAGCCCTCCGGTGCTTCTTCCTCTATTCGGCGGGCGATCCTGGCAAGCAGCTCGTCACCCGTTCTGTGACCGTAGGTATCGTTGACAGATTTGAACCCATCCAGATCAATCAGCATGGCCACAAAGGGCCCATCAGTGTTCTCAAACTGATCGATTGCATGTTCGAGGCCGCGCCTGTTGAGGAGCGCGGTAAGATGGTCCTCCCTGGAATTGCGCTCCATTTCCGCGGCAAGCCGCTCGGCTTGATGTCTCAGGCGGCTCGCGTCACGGAAGCGCGCTTGTCCAACGAACGAGGCTCGAGCCAGGCCGCCCTCGAAAAGCAGGACGGCAAAAGCCAGAATGTAGTTTTCCAGGGTTCCCTTCGTCAGCAAGCATGCGGCGGCAATGAGGAGTGGCGGTGTGATGAAGTATATCGCTGCCGCAGCATATGAGCTGCCGTACGTGACCGCGCCAGCTGAAATGCCCGCCAGAATTATTAGATGCAGCGATGCTTGAGACGTCGTGTACCCAGCCGTTAGGACGGCAAGGAATGACCAGGTGAATCCCGCCAGAAGAGCAAGCCTGCCAAACCAGCGAAGCCGCAGCCAAACCCGTGTCAGATCATCCTGGACTCCGGGTTCCTTCAGCTGATGACGGGCGAGTGCAAGGCGGGCGGCATTTATCGCATTAACGACCGAAAACCAGGCCGCGCCAGCAAGACCGTTCCCGGAAAGGGCCTGCACGGTCAAAATCAGCCCGGACAGCACAATGCTTATCGGCATTGAGACGAAAAGGCCTGCCCTCAGATCAGCGAGCTGGTCCTGAAGGATTCTCGCCTCCAGCGGATCTTCTTTTTCCAGGGCTGGACGGGTCAGCTTGCTTACTCCTGCTTGTCCGCAGCCTATGCAGCCCCCCTGAAGGACGGGTTAATTCTTCAATCGGAGATCAGCGTCGGGAGCAGGATTACTCCGGCGCATGATGCACTCTCTCCCATCGCTCGCCCAGCACATCGCGCAAAATGCAACTGCTGGTGCAGTATCACCGCTGGAGCTCCGCCGAAATCCCATGCCGGACAAGGGGAACATGTTGGGCAAAGCGAAGCCCCAGATGCCTTGCAAGCCGTGCCGCCAGGTGGTCTCTGGAGTAGAGTCCAACCAGTATGTTCGTTGCATGGTAGAGCGGCGCCGCCGACAGGCGCAGCCGCCTTTCGTATATGTGCAGCATGTCGGGGTCGCCAACATTGCGGCCGTCGCGGCACGCAGTCATGATTCCACGGGCGAGTTGCTTCTGGCTGCTGAGACCGATGTTGAATCCGTGAGCGGTCACCGGGTGCATGCCGATGGCAGCGTCGCCGATGAGTGCGGCGCTCGGGGCCCGGAATTTGTGCGCCCAGGTCGTGACCAGCGGATAGGTATGGCGCTTGCTTGCCAAGGTCATTTTTCCAAGGCGCCCTCGACACAGTTTCGTCAACTCCGACAGGAACAAATCGTCATCGAAGGCAAGCAGTCTATAGGCCTCGTTTGAGCGCAATGTGAGCAGCAGCGACGACACGCCCTCCGCGAGGGGCAATATCGCTATCGTCTGATGGTGATCGAACCATTCGATGGCGATCTGGTGGTGGGCGCGCTCGTGCCTCACTCGGCAAATCAGCATCGAGTGGCCAAGCCGGTTGATATCGGCGCCGATGCCCAGCAGATCACGCGTGGCGGACAAACGCGAATCCGCGGCAACAACAAGCCGAGCAGTTAAACGCGCGCCATTAGAGAGCGTTACGACTGCTCCTTCTTGGCTGTTTGTTGCATCGACGACCGAGTGGCCGCACAACAGCCGGGCGCGATCCTGCAAGCGGACGATTTTGAACAGCGCCTCGCGGATCCGGCAATTTGGAACCAAAACCCCCAGCGGTTCTCCAGAGTTGCTGGGAGGATCGAAACGAAGAGCGAATGCGCTCGAGCCGTTGAGCACGCGCGCGCCTTGAATTGCTGATTTGTCCGAAGCCGGGATGACATCCCAGGCGCCGAGCTCGCGAAGGGTTCTGATCGAAGCGTTGGTCAGCGCGATTTCGCGACCATCGAAAGCCGGATTCGCCAGACTATCGAATGTGTTCTGTTCAACAACTGCCACCTTGAGTTCGCTTTGGGCAAGCGACGCAGCGAACGAAAGGCCGACCGGCCCGGCTCCAACGACAACGATGTCAAAATTGTCGTCAGAGCCCATCAGCGTGCCGCCATCCCGTCGGCTATCCTCGTGTAACGGTGGAACTGAGCCGACTGACATCCGCTGAGCTCCGTGCCCGCCGCCAACGCGTATGATGCTCCGCAGCACATTGACATCACGAGGATCTTCGGCGCTGGATCCGAGCCTTGGAACATTTCTACGAAGTCAGCCCAAAGAAGGCTACCTCGCCCACTGGACGAAGCGATCCCGTCTCCATTGCCGTGCCCAGCGATGTGAAGCACGTCGCACTTCGCCTTGTTCGCTTGGACTACAGCCTCACGAAAATGCTTTCGGTCCAAAGCAATGTGGAGCTCCGCGCGGATGTTGACAGTCTTTAGCATCTTCTGTGTGATCGGTCCGTCCGCCCTGTCGGCGAAGTAGTCATTCGCGTTGTGGCAGTCGATGATGTGAACGGCGCTCATGGGATTCTGCCTATTATTATCGTCGTGACGAGTGGATACCACGTGCGGAACACCGTGATCTGCGCTGAGTTTCGGTGACCGCATTGCTGCAAGGCGCAGGGCCGGAAATTGGCATGGATCGGCAATGAAGCATGCAACCCCATCAGAGGTGGACGCGTCTGGCCGCGATACATAAGTCATGCATTCTCCTTCGAAGACTGGCCTATAAAGCACCACTGATGCGAATATGACCCTGATCTGGATCAGCCAGGGCACGATCAACCGGCACTGGTAGTTCACGCTCGGGTGATCGATCGCGACGCTCAACTTGTTACCCGTGCGCACAGTGCGAAGCTCGTCCGGCCGCGCGAGGTACTCTCGCGGCATCAGCCGCCTCATACTGGGTGCATGGGAAGGCAGTCCTTCGCACGACAGTGGATTTTCACAAATCAATGTAGTGCCCAGCTTAGGTCAAGCTGGTCATGGAGCATGGACAGCTTGTTCCCGACCGAGCCGGCTCGACTGACGAGCGGGATCCGCGCATCTTATGCACAGCGGATTGAAATCAGCGTCCCGGTTTGTCGTCCCGATCAATTAGTATCCGCTCGGCGGCTCCGTCGAGATCTTCGTATTGACCGCTTCGCAATGCCCAGACGAAGCCGGACAGGCCCAGTGCACCCAGAAAAAGGGCCACTGGTATGAGATAGAGCAAGGTCGTCACGAGGATTGTGCCGAATAGCCGACTGCGGAGCGTCTGACTTTTTGAATAACTTGCACCGTCGCATTCGCCATGAAGCCGTGCAAGCGCAATGCGTTTCCAATAACAAGCAGCGATGAGGCAGACATGGCAATCGCCGCTATCAAAGGCGTGACGTGCCCGAGGATGGCGATTGGTACTGCCACCGCATTGTAGACGATTGCGATTGCGATGTTCTGCCGGATCAGGTTTCCTGCCTTGCGCGAGACGCCCAGGGCGAGCGGCACCGCCAGGAGGCTTTCGCGCAGGAAGACGAAGTCTGCCGCGTTGCGGCCAATGTCGACGGCGGTGGCCGGTGCGATCGAGACATGCGCCGCGCTCAGGGCCGGCGTATCGTTGAGGCCGTCGCCAACCATCAGAACCTTGTGCCCAACTTTCGCGAGGGTTTCGATGCGTTCGAGCTTGCCCGATGGCAGCAGGCACGGAACGAAGTCGTCGATATCCAGCAGCTTTGCCACTTCGGCGCAGGCTGCGGCGGTATCGCCCGACAGCATTTGCATCGACACCCCGGCATCGTTCAATCGCTTGATCGCCGCCGCCGCGTCGGCGCGCAGCGCATTCTCGAAATCGAAGGTCGCGACAATGAACCCGTCTTTTGTCAGGGCCGTTCCACCATAGCCATGTTTGCCTTCACCTCCGGTCCGGGCCTTCCATCCAGCCCATCCGCGTCGACCCAGCCGCCAGGTGCTTCCGGCGACAGTGGCTTCGATCCCGAACCCCGGATGCTCTGTGACGGCATCGAATTTGTGTTGCCCGCCAGGAGCGGCAAAGCCGGTCATGGCCTTTGAAAACGGGTGACGCGAATGCGCGGCCATGTCGGCGGCGATTGCCAGCATGCCCGGATCAATCGAGTCCGCATTGACCAGCCGGGGCTGGCCGAGCGTGAGCGTGCCGGTCTTGTCGAACACGGCAGTATCGATCGCCGCGAGGCGCTCCATGGCCGAACCGTCCTTGACCATGATACCGCTCTCGAAAAGCCGCCGCGCCGCGACCACTTGGACGATCGGCACGGCGAGGCCGAGCGCGCAGGGGCATGTGATGATGAGAACAGCGATGGCGATCGTCATCGCCCGGTGCCAGTCGCCGGTCGCCGCCATCCAGCCCAGGAATGTCACGAAGGCGGTGAGATGAACCAGGGGCGCGTAGAGTGCCGACACGCGATCAGCGATGCGGCGATAGTGCGCGCGACCGCCCTCGGCGGATTCCATCAGCCGAACCATCTCCGCCAGGAACGAATCCTTTGCGGCGGCTGTCGCCTGGATCGTCAGCGGGCCGGTAAGATTGAGCACGCCGGCCTGTACTGCTTCGCCCGGCGCCACGTTTTTCGGCGTGCTTTCGCCTGAGGCCAGCGAGCAGTCGAGATCCGACGTTCCCTGGATGATCTTGCCGTCGACGGGGATCCTCTCACCGGCCGCGATCAACAACCGCATGCCTGGTTCGATCTCGCCGACCGGCAGATAGTCGCGCGCGCCGTCGCCGCGCATCACCATTGCGCCACGCGCGGCCATCTGAGACAGGCCCTTCACGGCAGTCCGGGCACGCTCCCGCATCACATGATCCAGCGTGCGCCCGATCAAAAGGAAGAACAGCAGCGATACCGACGCGTCGAAATAGGCGTGGTCGCCATGATTGATCGTCTCATAGAGGCTCATGGCATAGGCGAGCGAAACACCGACCGCGATGGGCACGTCCATATTCATGCGACCATGGCGCAAAGCATTCCAGGCCGAACGGAAGAAGATTCCGCCGGCGAAGGCGAGGGCAGGAATGGCGATCAGCGCCGAGACCCAGTGAAACAGGTCGCGGGTAGCACCTTCGGCGCCGGACCAGACAGAGACCGAAAGCAGCATGATGTTCCCCGCCGCAAAGCCGGCAACAGCGACAGCGCGGATCAGTTCGGCAAGCGTCTTGTCCTTGTCATCGACCTCGGGTGTGAACAGATGCGCCTCGTAGCCCAGCCTGCCAAGCGCGGCGACGAAGGGTGGCACCTCGTCTCCTCGCCACCGGACCGCGACCCGCTTCGTCGACAGGTTGACGCGCGCGCTTTCGACGTGATCGAGCTTTCCAAGTGCCGCCTCGATCGTCTGGATACAGGCGGCGCAATGAACCGTCGGCACTGAAAGATCGGTCTGCCGAAGATCATCGCCAAGCGATCGGCTCGCCAACCTGATCTCCTGGCTGGATGGCAGGACCGACGTGGCGCCGTTCAGATCCAGCGCCATTTCAGCGCCCGGTGCACAACAGCTCATTGCAGCGCTCCATGAGAAATCATAATCCTGCGGACGTCGCGATAGGGTCGTGTCAGGCCGGCATCGGTGTCGACTTCGACGATCCAGACGCCGTCCTTCGGCATATGCTGGGCGGCGAACTCCTGGCCGGAGGCGAGGGCGAGCGTGACGGACTTGTCCTCTTTCTCGTAGGCGGGATGACGAAACAGCACCTTGACGCCGTGCAGAGGAACCGGCTTGCCTGCAGCGTCGGAGAGGCTGTAGCGGACTTCGCCCCATGCGATGGTCAGCTTGCCGGTCCAACCGAGCGCTGCTTGAGCGCGGCCGGCCTCGGCCTCCTTGTTGAATTGCTGGCTGGCCACATAGGTGTTCTCGACGACGAGGCCGGTCCAACTCGTATTGGCGAGCGTGGCCATGGTCAGGTTGACCGCGATGACCACCCCGAAGAAGGTGAGAATGATGGCCAGCATGTGCCTGCCGGTGAATTCGCGAGGCTTTTGGGCATTGGCGGTCATTTGGCGGCCTCTGGCGCGTTGAATGTGGCGGCGTACTCGTTCGACTCGAAGCTCGCCTTATCCTCGACACGGAACTTGAAGGTCTGTGCCGGGGCGTGGATCTGGTCCGCCGGTTGGCGAACGAAGACCTTCAACGTTTTCAGGCGGTCGGGTTCGACCGGGATGGCGAAAGACCGGCCGGCCGGGATGTCGTCGCCGACGACGACCATGTCGGCACCCTCCAGACCCTGCATGGTGACGACGATTGTCCTTGGCTCAGGGATCATGTTGAGCAGCTTGACGCTATAGCCATTGCGGATGGAGCCATCGGATAGTGTGACGAATTGCGGATTGCGGTCATGCAGCACGTTCAGTTCGAGCCGATCGCGCGTCAGCAGCGAATAGAGCAGGCCCAGCCCGATCAGCGACCACAAGCCCATGTAGACGTAGGTGCGCGGCCGGAAGATCTTGCGAATGTGAAAATGCGCCACCTGATCGGAGAAGGTGCCGACAGCAGTCCTGACCAGCGACGGATTGATTGAACTGGAGCCGCCTGCGGTCGCCAGCATCATGTTGGCGTTGTAGTCGGAGAGCGTCGCGTAGGAGATCAGCCCGCGCTCCTTGCCGAGCTTGTCCATGACGCCGTCGCAGGCGTCGATACACAGCGCGCAGGTAATGCATTCGAGCTGCTGGCCGTCGCGAATGTCGATTCCCATTGGGCAGACCGCGACGCAGGCATTGCAGTCGACGCAGTCGCCGACGGACTGCCCCGAGGCTTGCACCTTCTTGGCGTGGCGCGATCGCGGCTCGCCGCGCCAGTCATTGTAGGTGACGGTGAGCGAATTCTCATCGAGCATGGCTGCCTGGATGCGCGGCCATGGGCACATATAGGTGCAGACCTGTTCGCGCATCAGGCCGCCGAAGGTGTAGGTCGTCGCCGTCAGCACGGCGATGGTGATGTAGGCGACAGGTGCGGCGGTACCGGTGAAAAGCTCGCCCACAAGTGTTGGTGCATCAGCGAAATAGAAAATCCAGGCGCCACCGGTCGCCGCCCCTATGACAAGCCAGATGGCGTGTTTCGAGACCCGCAGCATCAGCTTGCGGGCGGTCCAGGGGCCGGCATCGAGTTTCATGCGGGCGTTGCGGTCCCCCTCAATCGCACGCTCGACGACAAGGAACAGATCGACCCACACGGTCTGCGGACATGCATAGCCGCACCAGGCACGGCCGACAGCAGAGGTAATCAGGAAAAGTCCAACACCGGCCATGACCAGGAGGCCGGCCACATAGAAGAATTCCTGCGGCCAGATCTCGATGAAGAAAAAGTAGAAGCGCCGATTGGTGAGATCGAGCAGCACGGCCTGGTCCGGGGCAAATGGGCCACGATCCCAATGCAGCCACGCAGTCAGGTAATAGATGCCAAGTGTGATCGTCATCACCAGCCATTTGAAGCGGCGAAAGTTGCCCGAGGCGCGCTTCGGAAAGATCTTTTGACGCGCGGCATAAAGGGGCTTGCGGGTTTTGGCGGCATTGACAGTTTCTGTTTCGAGCCGTGTCAACTGCGTCTTGTCACGCACGTGCAACTCCACTTTCCCAGCCAATGTCAGGGGCACCTGTCGAAAAGCCTCGCGGTAGGACAGCCTTGCCGGGTTGTGCAGATCGCATTAGGAATGGTGTCGAGGCCCGGCTCGCGCCGGGCCTCGTCCGCTTGGCAGGGGTGACCGAAGAATAGGGCTTCCATTCCTATTCTCCGCCGCCAAGCGAATGGACATAAACTGCAAGTTCCTTGACCTTGATCTCGCCGAGACGGCCAACCCAGGCCGGCATGACGCCCTGCTTTGGCGCACGAACCTGGGCGGCGATGGCCGTCTCGCCGGACCCGTAAAGCCAGATCGCGTCAGTCAGGTCGGGGGCGCCGAATTCCCTGTTGCCTTTTGCATTGTCGCCGTGACAAGCGACGCAGTTCTCGGCAAAGACCTTGGCGCCGGGTTGGATCAGACTTGCATCGCGGACCTTGCCGGAAAGGCTGGCCACGTAGGCGCTGACTTGTGCGATCTGGTCGGCGGTGATGATGTCGCCGAAGGCCGGCATTTCTGACAGTCGCGTGTCCGGATCGGAAGCAAAGCGGAGGCCGTGCGTGATCGTCTGCTTGATCTGGTCGGGGCTGCCGCCCCAGAGCCAGTCATCGTCATTCAGGTTGGGAAAGCCCTTCGACCCCTGAGCGCCGGAGCCGTGGCATTGCGTACAGTTGACCTTGAACGCGGCAGCCCCGGCAGCGACCGCGAATTCGCGCAAGGCATCGTCGGTCAAGATCTCCGAGACGCTCTTTGCCTGGATGGCTGCAACATACTTGCCCTTGGCGGCCTCGGCCGCGGCAAGGTCGTTCTTGACGTCCTTACGGCTTGAATAGCCGAGCATGCCCTTGGTTGCCGAGGTCAGCATCGGCCATGCCGGGTATGCGGTCGTATAGACGAGCGCCCACGCTATGGTGACGTAGAAGGTAATCACCCACCATCGCGGCAGAGGATTGTTGAGCTCCCTGATGCCGTCCCATTCATGGCCGGTGGTTGAGACGCCGGAGACCTCATCGATGTGCTCGTCGCTCATGATCACTCGTCCTCGAGCGGAATGCGGGCAGCTTCGTCGGCCAGCCTTCGGCTGCCGGGGCGTAGGGCAAAGGCGATGCACCCGACGAAGAACAGCGCCATCGCAACCAGGCCCCAGCTGTCGGCAAACGCCCGCATCAAATTGTAGGTCATCAGCGTTCTCCTCAGCGGTAGCCGGCGGCTTCGTCGTAATTTTTGAAGTCGACCAGTGTGCCAAGCATCTGCAGGTAGGCGAGCAGGGCATCCATTTCGGTGACCTGTTGCGGGTTGCCGTCGAAGTCGCCGATCTTGACTTTGGGGTAACGCGCCTCAAGGCCTGATGTGTCGGCATTGGGATCGGCCTGCGCCGCCAGATCCGCATTGGCGTGCGCGATCATGTCATCGGTGTAAGGGACGGCTACACGCCTGTTGGCGACCAGATGCGTCGAGAAATCCTTCACGTCGATCGGCGTGTCTTTCAGGAACCCATAGCTCGGCATGATCGATTCCGGCACCACCGAGCGCGGGTCGGTAAGATGCGCGACATGCCATGCATTCGAGTAGCGGTCGCCAACTCTGGCGAGATCCGGCCCGGTGCGCTTCGATCCCCACTGGAAGGGGTGATCGTACATGGACTCGGCAGCCAGGCTGTAGTGGCCATAGCGCTCAACTTCGTCGCGGAACGGCCTGATCATCTGGCTATGGCAGAGAAAGCAGCCCTCGCGCATATAGATGTTGCGCCCGACAAGTTCGAGCGGCGAATAGGGGCGCATGCCTTCCACCTTCTCGATCGTATTGTCGAGATAGAAGAGAGGCGCTATCTCGACGATACCGCCGACCGTCACCACGAGCAGCGAGCCAACGAGAAGAAGCGTGGCGTTCTTCTCGATGATTGCGTGTTTGTCCATCAAGCCCATTACCTGGCTCCTGATCGCGCAGGTCGGATGGCGACGGGGCTCGGCATCGGCTCCTCCTCGCGCTGGTGGCCGAGGATGGTCATGGTGATGTTCCAGGCCATGATAAGGGCGCCGGAGAGGTACATGGCCCCACCGATGGCGCGCATGACGTAGTATGGGTGCATGGCAGCGACGGTTTCGGCGAAGGAATAGACCAGGAAGCCCTGCTGGTCGTATTCACGCCACATCAGGCCCTGCATGATGCCTGACACCCACATGACCGAGGCGTAGACGACGATCCCGAGTGTCGCCAGCCAGAAGTGCCAAGTGACGAGCCGCAGCGAGTAGAGCCGGTGACGGTTCCAGAGCTTCGGCACCATGTAGTAGATTGCGCCGAACGAGATCATGCCAACCCAGCCGAGCGCGCCCGAATGGACGTGGCCGATGGTCCAGTCGGTATAATGCGACAGCGAATTGACCGCCCTGATCGCCATGATCGGGCCTTCGAAGGTCGACATGCCATAGAAGGCGACGGCCATCACCATCATGCGGATGATCGGATCGGTGCGCAGCTTGTCCCAGGCGCCGGACAGCGTCATCAGGCCGTTGATCATGCCGCCCCAGGACGGCATCCACAGCATGATCGAGAACGCCATGCCGAGCGTCTGCGCCCAATCTGGCAAGGCGGTGTAGTGCAGGTGATGCGGGCCAGCCCAGATGTAGAGAAAGATGATCGCCCAGAAATGGACGATCGACAGCCGGTACGAATAGACTGGCCGGTTCGCCTGCTTGGGCACGAAATAATACATCATGCCAAGGAAGCCGGCGGTGAGAAAGAAGCCGACCGCGTTGTGGCCGTACCACCATTGGGTCAGCGCGTCCTG
This sequence comes from Mesorhizobium sp. M4B.F.Ca.ET.017.02.2.1, assembly GCF_003998955.1. Lineage (NCBI taxonomy): Bacteria > Pseudomonadati > Pseudomonadota > Alphaproteobacteria > Hyphomicrobiales > Phyllobacteriaceae > Mesorhizobium > Mesorhizobium sp. M4B.F.Ca.ET.017.02.2.1. The sequence continues at coordinate 37,210 of NZ_RZOF01000005.1, forward strand.
GACCCCGGAAAAGGCGGAGTAGCTCTTGGAGCCCAGGAACGAGACTGGCATCGACAGGTTGTTGACCACATGCAGCATCGCGATGGTCACGATGAACGACAGGTAGAACCAGTTGGCGACGTAGATATGCGGTTCCTTGCGCTTCAGGATCGTGCCAAGGAACAGAATGAGGTAGGCGACCCAGACGATGGTCAGCCAGACATCCACATACCATTCGGGTTCGGCGTACTCGCGGCCCTCGGTGATGCCGAGCAGATAGCCGGTCGCGGCCATGACGATGAACAGCTGGTAGCCCCAGAAGACGAACCAGGCGAGATCACCGCCGAAGAGGCGGGCGCGGCAGGTGCGCTGCACGACATACAGAGACGTGCAAAGCAGCGCGTTGCCACCGAAGGCGAAGACGACACCGGATGTATGCAGCGGCCGCAAACGGCCGAAATTGAACCAGGGCTGGATGTTGAGATCGGGATAGGCGAGCTGAAGCGCGATCACCACGCCGACCAGCATCCCGACGACACCCCAGAACACGGTGGCGATCGCGCCGTAGCGGATCGGACCATCCATGTAAGCGGATGGGTCAATCGGAGCTGCTGGCTTGAACTCCGTGTTGCGCAACAGGATCGCAGTGAAACCAGCCACTGCGAAGAACAACACCCACATATGTCGGCGGAAAGGTTCATCCACGCCGAAGCCGGCGGCCACCAGGGCCGCAAAAGCGAACACGCTTAGAAGGACGATCTCTGTGCCGAATTTCATTGCAGATCCCGATCTCGAATCTGGTGGATGCCAAATCCGCAGCGCACTAATTGCGCAGCCGCCGCCCCCTCGCCCTGATCTATGTCAGGCCGCACGATTTTGTGTCGGCGGCGCAATCAGCAGGTGGCGAATGAACGAGGAACGCAGCGCGGGCTCACCCCCTCATGGAAGGCGTTCCCTGGGTTGGGCGGGCGCAGACGCGATCGATTGAGGCGAAAGCTGAGGCTCTGCGACGCGTTGGATGCTATTGCCGATGCCCTGCCAAACGTTGTTCGGATCCCATTGGAAACGAACGCGATCGTTCGGCCGAGCCGTGGCAGCTTAAGGACCGTGCTTCGCCGGTATGTGCCGAAACACACCTGGCGATTGGTCGTCGTCCCTATCAAAGCCCGAAAGCTGTCTGTCTCGACCGTGACGCCGCTTCTTCGAAGGCGCGGCGACATCGCATTAGAAGGCAAGCACGGCCCGCCCCGGAGCCATGCGACATGGGCCTCGCCGCTTAGGGCCGCTCGCGTCCGCCGCCACAGCGCTTCTCCAGACGGCTTATGCTGTCCACCGTCACATGGCGTGCGTTCTCAATCCGAATCACCCCGTCAGCCCGCAATCGCGTCAGTTGGCGGCTCACGGTTTCGTTGGTAATTCCAAGGAAATCAGAGATTTCGGCACGCGTCAGCGGCAGATCGAAGGACGCTGACCTGGAAGCCGCGTCGAGACTGGAATCGATATTCCGGGCCATCATGAGGAGAAAACTCGCCACCTTTTCCGGAGCTGTCTTGCGCCCCAGCGTCACCATCCACTCGCGCGCCTCATCGAGTTCATTCAGCGTCTGTTTGAGCAGGCGATGCTCGAATTCCCGTGACGCCTTCATCATCCGTTCGACGGCCGCTCGCGGAAACGAGCACAGCGTGACTGCTGTTGCCGCTTCCGCATTGATCGAGCTTTCCACCTTGAAAGGACGTCCCAGAAAATTCGGTGCAAACTGGAGACCGACGATCTGCTGGCGCCCATCCGACAGGCTCTTTGATAGCTTTACCACGCCTGAAAGCACGTTCGAGTAGCTGTCGACGTTCTGTGCCTCGCCGGTCAACTCCATTCCTGACTCGATCCGGCGACGCGAGCAAGTCTTGGCGAGCCCAACCAAATTGTCTGGATCGAGCGCACCGCAGACACCGCGACGCCGTGCCTCGCAAGGGAGGCAAAGAACAGGAATGCCGGAAGTATGAATGTCTTGCCGAAAGGTCATGCGTTCGCTTTACCCGATCCTAACTGCCGGCAGGATACCCATCCAGGGTAGAGAAGTCCTGCGGCGGTTTGTCCATGCGCGCGGCTGATCGAGATCAGGGTCTGCTTCAGCGATGCGTGCAGTGTTCGGCGGGCAACACGGTGAACGCGAGATGCAATCGGAAATAGCTGTCAAACTCAGCGAGAACGTCCCACGCTACACAAGCTATCCGACGGCGCCGCATTTCCATTCCGGGGTCGATGCTGCCATTTACCGTGGCTGGTTGGAGGCGCTGGAAAGTGGCGACGAAATCTCGCTGTATTTGCACATTCCTTACTGCGACAAGCTCTGCTGGTTCTGCGCCTGTCACACCAAGCAGACGCACCAATATGAGCCGGTGGCCGCTTATCTGCGCTCGCTGAATGCCGAAATCGTCACGATTGCCGGTCTGGTGAGCGGCAAGGCACATGTCCGTGCAATCCACTTCGGTGGCGGTTCGCCAACGATGCTGAGGCCCGATGACATGGTTGCTCTTGGAGCGGCCTTGCGGGACAGCTTCGACCTTCTCCCGGATGCTACGGTCAGCATCGAAATCGGAACCAACGACATGGACAAGGCGCGCCTTGATGCGCTTGCTCAAATCGGCGTAACGCGGGCGAGCCTCGGCGTGCAGGATTTCGATCCGCAAGTGCAAAAAGCAATTAATCGTGAGCAAAGTTTTTTGCAGACCAAGGCAGTCGTCGACGGGGTTCGTTCGCGGGGCGTTGAATCGGTCAATCTGGACCTGCTCTACGGGCTCCCGAATCAGACACGCGAGACGATCTGTTCCACGGTGGCGCAGGCACTGACCTTGGAACCAGACCGGATGGCTCTGTTCGGCTACGCACATGTGCCCTGGTTCAAGAAGCATCAGACGATGATCGACGAGGCATGGCTGCCGAGTCCCACCGAGCGTTTCGCCCAATCTCAACTCGCGGCGCGGGCAATTGTCGCCAAGGGATATGAGGCAATAGGACTCGATCATTTCGCGAAGCCCGACGATGCGCTGGCCATAGCGGCCCGCGCAGGGGTTTTGCATCGCAATTTTCAGGGCTACACCGAGGATCGCTGCCCGACACTGATCGGACTTGGCCCTTCGTCCATCGGTCGTTTTCGCCAAGGCTACGTGCAGAACATGGCTTCGACTGCCGGGTACGGGCGCATGGTTGCGGATGGCGGGTTGGCTGCCGTCCGGGGCGTTGCCCTTTCCGACGACGATCGCGTCCGTGGCTGGATAATCGAGCGGCTGATGTGTGATTTTGCCTTCTCGGCAGTCGATCTGGTGGAGCGGTTCGGCAAAGCCGGCGAGAAGCTCCTTCATCGCTCGAGGTCCATCGCCCTCCACGATCCTGCCCGAGCGCTTGAATTCGATGGCGACAGTTTCGTCGTACGGGCTGAAAGTCGCCCCTTCGTTCGAACCATCGCGGCCAAGTTCGATACATATTTCAAAGGGGGAACGGCGAGGCACTCGGTGGCGGTCTGAGCAAAGCACAGTGCGCTCGCCGTTTGGTCGATCGCGAACCAGCTGCGTTTCATTTTGACCGCTCATAGGCGACTACCGCATCCAATCGAAAATGCAAACTTAGGCTGTTGCGCGGTATTTCCTTCCACATCCTCTCTTACGCATACCTGCATTCCAAGGTGTTTGATCCTATGCTTCGCGAGGAGCAGGTAGGCCGCGACAGCTAGGCAATGTTCCAGCTGCCTCTAGCGGAGGAGTCACGATTTTTCGGCAAGCTCCGTCGGCAGACCTTCTTTTCGGGCCTTGGCAAAGGCTCGGTCGCCTTCCAGAAACGCCGCCAGCATGAAAGGGATGAGTTCTGCCACGGTTTCAGACTGACGATAGGTCTGACGGTAAAGTGCAGCATACTCCTTGAGTGTTTGGCCCAGCTCCGCGCTGACGGTAATGGTGATCTTCGAAGCTGTTCGGTCTGGAAGCTTTCCAAGTTTCAGGTCAGCCATGGTAACTCCTGCTCAACTCGCGTATGGCCGCAGCACGATGTCCTTGTGCACGATGACGCGCAGTGGCCAACCTGGGCGGACGATGATGGTGGGCTGGATATTGAGGTTTTTTTCGGTGATGCGCTGGCCGGCTCGACTGGCGTTCTGCTGGGCTGATTCCCGGATCGCCTTGACCAGATCGCTCTCGTTTTCGCCGAGGCTGAATTCCGTGCCGACACCGAGCAATGTGGCAAGCGCCACCCCCTTGATCAGCTGCCAGGTGTGGAAATCGACTTTGTCTTCCAGCCCTGCGTAGCCGGCGGTGTCGCTCGCGGGCAGATTGTCGATTTCGACCGACGAGCCGTCGGGCAGCAGAATGCGCTGCCAGACCAGCAGCGCTCGCTTTTGCCCGAACGCGACGACGCTGTCGTAGACGCCGATAAGACGTGAGCCCTGCGGAATCAGCAATATGTTGCCCGTGACCGTGTCGTGCACATTCTCGGTGACTTGCGCGACGACAAGGCCCGGCAAATCGGAATTGATGCCGGTGATCAGGCTGGCGGCAATCACGCTGCCAGCCATCAGTTGATACGGCGAGATCGGCGTCTGCAGCGCATGCGGATTGTAGATCCCGCCAGTGCTCCGCTGGCTGAGGAAATCAAGCTTTCGCTGCTGATTGTTCTGGTCGCCTTCCGCCGGCGCCACCGAGGCTGACGCGCGTGCTGCTTCGGATTGGGGAAGTGCCTCAAATGGATGCTGAGCAGTTTGCACGCTCTCACCGACATCTGTCTGTTGAGCTCGATTTTCGACACGGAAAAGCACCTGCGATTCACGCGCTTCGATCGCCTGCTGCGCTAGACGCTGCTCCTCGGCCGAGATGTCTTGACCCGGCACGATGCCGAGCTGGCGCTGCCGCTCGAGGATGGGGCGACCGAGGTCGCCCGGCAAAGGTGGCCCAAGGACGGGAGGCTTCGGCTTCATGCCGGAATAGTCATGGGGAAGCGTATCGAGTCCCTCGACGGTTGGTTTGCGCTCAGTGCTGTAGGGATCTTCCGCCTGATCCCTGATGCGAAGGGCCGGCCCCTGGAGCGCCATCATGGCAACGCCGAACACAGCGCCGGATCCGAGCGCTGCGATCGCGATGATCACACCGCGCCTGAACCGCACCACGCGGCGGGGAGAGGCCCGAAGCTGCAGTTCCTCGGGATCCAGTTTCGGCGGGATGCCAGAGCGGGAATTTTCGATCATGAGCCCTCACCTCACCGGCTGGAACGCGAAAAGAGCGAGATCCGCCGTAGCGGTTGCCTGTCGTCAATCCTGCTGATGCGGATCACCTGCTGCTGCTTGGTGCCGAGGCGAAGTTCGGCCGCGGCGAAGAGCCGATCGACGATGTAATAGTTGCCGCGCACGCGATAGTTGACGAGCTCGCTGCTCCCATCTGCGCCGACGATGAAGAGTGGTGGCGCCTCGCCCTGATCTATGCGACGAGGGAACTCAATATAGACCTTGCTGCCGTCGTCGAAGGCTCGCGTCGGTCTCCAGGGCGGTGTGTCGCCACTGATCGAGTAGCGAAAGCGAAGGTTTTCGAGCGCGATATTCGACGCGACCGGTGTAACTGCCTCGGCTTGAGCATTGCGCTGGCGAAGCGCGATGATCTGGTCTTGGCTGTAGGTCCAGGAGATTGCCGCCATTGCTGTCTTCTCGGTGCTTTGAAGCTGCAAATGATAGGTCCGCCGGTCCGTCGTAATGACGACATTGGTGGCAAGACCCGGCGCGAAGGGTTTCACCAGAACATGGGTGCGCTGATTGTCACCGGTGCCGCTTGCGGTATCGCCTATGACCCAGCGCACGGTGTCGCCAGCCGACACGGCGGTTAGTTTCTCGCCCGGCTGCAGAGCGATGTCGGTCACGCGCTCCGGCGCGGCATAGAGCTGATAAAGCGCGCCATCGGTGAAGGGGTAGACTTGCACGGCATTAACATACCCGTACTTGGTGGGTTGCTGGGTCGCGGCTTTGTTGGCATCAGCGACGCGTTCTTCAGGGGGGCGCTTGTCCTCGGCCTTGCCGGACTCGGGCTGCAATTGGCCAGGCAGCGGCAGTGGTTTTGGCACCTCGACAATTCTAATCGGCCTCTCCGGCGCCTTCTCGATCGCGGCCGGTTTGAAGTCAGCAGCGTCATAGGAAATCTCAGGCGGCGGCACCTTCTTCGATGCACAAGCGGAAACGACCGCTGCCGACACCGATAGGATCAGCACGGCACGAATCGGTGACATTTTATCTTTCATTGGTGGACTCCGTCGGAGAAAGGGGGGGTGGGACGGCGCTGTCGAGCTCGCGTGACCAGTCAATGGCGTTGATGAAGACGCCGAGCGGATTCTTGCGCAGCTGATCCGTATTGCTTGGCGAGCGGATCACGATCGTGAGGATCGCAGTCCAGCGCATCGTGCTGGCAAGGCTTCCGCGCTCAAACACCTGCTCGGTCCATTTGACCTGGAATGAACTTTCGGAGGCCCTGACCACGCTGGTGACCTGTACCGAGACACTGCGCGTTCCGATCTGACCGAAGGGGTCGTTCGCCTTGGCGTATTCGTTGAGGAAGAGCGCTGCGCGATCGCTAGCAAAGTCGTAAGCTGCGAACCAGTTCTGCCGTACCAAAACCGGATCGGTGGAAACGGAACGGACATTCTGGATGAAGCGGCCGAGATGCCAGGCGATCTGAGCATCCGAGGGCTCATAATTCCGGATTGCCGGCGCGACGGCGCGCGTCTCGCCGAAGCCATCGACCTCGACGACGTAAGGCACGACACGGCTTTGCATCGACTGCCATACGAGTCCGCCGGAAAGTCCGGTCGCCAAGGCCAGGCACCCAAGGGCCATGAGCCGCCAGTTCCTGGCCTGCAGTCGAGATGAGCCGATGCGCTCGTCCCACAGCTGGGCGGCTTTTTGATACGGCGTGACCGGTTCGGGTGTTTTGCCGTAACGGTGCACGGGTCGCTTGAAGAGCATCTAGTCATCCTTGTCGTTGAGAGAGGGGTTGGCGCTGCCTCCCGGCCGGTCTCCGTCTCGGACAGCTTGCATGGCAGCGTGGCGATGTGCACGGGCGGTCTGTTCAGAACGTAGGCGCCTTGCCCACGTCGGCGCCGAAACAGTGGCCGAACCGGCAGAGCGCTCGGTCATTGACGCGGTCGGCGTGCCGCCGGTCGCGGTCCACGCGGCATCGCGCCCGGCATCGGCGTTGCGCCCAACACTTGCAGTGGCGGATCGCGCTACGCGTATAGCGGCGCCGCCAGCGGCACTGGTTACACCATGCATTCCAGCAGCCACACCGGAGAGGCCAACGTCGGGCGAGGTTGCGCGCCCGATCTGCCAGGACGTGGAAGCAGCCGATCCCATTGTTGTGCCGGCGCGGATGGCGGCGAGACCGCCGCTGGTTGCCATACGCGCGCCAGAAAATGCCGTGCCTCCAGCAACGAGTGATACACCCGCTGCCGCCGCGGTCGTGCCGAGGGCGGCGCCCGCGCCAAGCTGCGGTGCGCCTGAGACAAGACCCGACGCGATCCCCGGCCCAAAAATGCCAAGGCCAAGCAGTGCCAGTGCGCCCAGTACCTGGGACATGGCAGCGGCCAGATCCGGCTCCTTGCCTTGCAATGCGGAAGCGAACTCCCCGAAGAGCGTGGAGCCGATGCCGACAATGACGGCGAGCACCATCACCTTGATGCCTGACGAGATAACATGGCCGAGCACGCGTTCGGCCAGGAACGCTGAACGGTTCCAAAGTGCGAATGGAACCAAAACAAAACCTGCCAGCGTGGTGAGCTTGAACTCAAGGATAGTGATGAAAAGCTGGATGGAAAGGATGAAGAAGGCGATGATGACCAGGAACCAGGCCATCAGCAGCACGAAGATGGTCAGTGCGTTGCCGAAGATTTCCGGGAAGCCCAGGAGCTGACTGGCTTGGTCAAGCATTGGCCAAGCACCTTCGAAACCGGTCGCGGCAATGCGGCCCGGGCGCAGGAGATTGTCTGCCGACAGATTGCCGGCCGACGCATTAATCCCGAGACCGGCAAAAGAACGATAAATGATATCGGCGAGGTTCTTGAAATTGTTCAGGATGAAGGCGAAGACGCCAACATAGAGCACCTTGCGGACAAGCCGGCCGAGAACGCTGGTCTCCTCGCCGAGCGCCCACGCCAGGCCGGCAAGTGTGATGTCAATGCCGATCAGAATGGTAGTGAGGAAGGCGACGTCGCCCGAGAGCAGACCGAACCCGCTGTCGATGCAGCGGATGAAGGTCTCCATGAAGCGATCGATGACGCCAAGGTCGTTCATGCCGCTGCCTTCCTCGTCGTGATGAACTCGTGATTAATTGCCGGGATAAGCCGAGCCGGTACCCAAGAATCGCTTCGTCATCTCGCGGGCGGCTTCCTCTGACTGGGCCTTGCGGGCGGCATCCTCGGCCTCAGCTCGAAACTGCGTTGCGAGCAGCGTCTGGATCTGCATCTGCTGCTTTGTCGAAAGCGCTATCAGCTGGTTGGTGGCCTGGCTTGCCTGAAGCGCACCGGCCGCCCCTTGGCTGCGGTTGACGAGATCGGCGAGCAGATCGCCGTCGGCGCGGACGTTCTCGACGATTTGCGACTGGACCCCCATGGTCTGGCGGAACGCCTGCATGGCGCTTTGCCAACGCTCGCGCGCAGCACTCGCCACATCGCTGACCTTGATCGTGGCGTCGTAGCTTTCCGGATATTGGCTGCGCCACTGGTCTTGAAGCTTGCCCAGATCAAAGCTGAGGCCACTCGCCTGGTCCATCAAGCCGTCGATGCGATGGAGCGAACCGGTGAGTTGGCCAACGGAAGAGAAATCCAGACGCTGAAGATTGCGCGCCATGTTCTGCAGCATGGTCGCCTGATTCTGCAGCGACTGGATCTGGTTGTTGATCTGCTCCAGGGCGCGCGCGGCCGTCAGCACGTTCTGCGCATAATTGGACGGATCGAACACGATAAGGGCGTAGGCGGGCTGCACATAGTCGGCCATAGGCTTGGCGATCAGGGAAACGGTGATCAGGCCGGAGAGAAGGCGTCGCCGCATCATGCTAATTGCTCCTTGTCTGGTTGAGGGAATTGCTTGAGAAGTTCGCCGGCCCAATCGAGGCCGCGCGCGATCAGGAACTGCGAGGCAAAGCTGCCTTGCCCGTCTTCGGACAGGATCCTGTCGATCAGAGTCTGCGTGGCCGGATCGGAAGCACCGCAAAGCGCAAGAGCGATGGGGCCAAGCCCGAGCTCGAACAGACGGTTGCCGCGGCGCGATTGCAGATAATACTGACGCTTCGGCGTGGCGCGGGCGATCAATTCGATCTGCCGCTCGCTTAAACCGAAGCGTTCGTAGGCTGTGCGCGCCTGGGGTTCCACGGCACGATCATTGGGAAGGAAAATGCGCTGCGGGCAGCTTTCGATGATTGCCGGCGCTATGGCAGAGCCCGCGATATCAGCCAGCGACTGCGTAGCGAAGACAACCGACACGTTCTTCTTTCGCAGCACCTTCAGCCATTCGCGGATGCGGGCGGCGAACAGCGGATTGTCGAGATAGACCCACGCCTCGTCGAGCATGATCAGCGTGGGCCGTCCGTCGAACCGTTCCTCAAGTCGCTGGAACAGATAGGTAAGCACCGGCAGCAAAGCGCCTTGGCTGTGCATCAGCTCCTCGGTCTCGAAACACTGCACATCCGACAAGGCCAGCCCATCATGATCGGCATCGAGCAGGCGGCCGAAGGGACCGTCGAGCGTGTAGGGCATCAATGCGGACTTCAGCGCATTGGATTGAAGCAGGACCGAAAGGCCGGTCAGTGTGCGTTCCTGCGCCGGCGCGGTGGCAAGGCTGGCCAGCGCTGACCAGATAGCCTCCTTCACCTCCGGCGTGACGGTGACGTTCTCGTGGGCAATAAGGCTGGCGATCCATTCGGCCGCCCAGCTTCGGCTAGCCTGGTCGTTGATGCTGCGCAGTGGCTGAAAGGCAAGGGAACCGTCCGCTCCTAGCGCGTGGTGTTCTCCACCCATGGCAAGTGTTGCAGCACGGGCCGAATTGCCTTTGTCGAAGACATAAACCTGGGCGCCGGCATAGCGCCTGAACTGCAGAGCAATCAGAGCAAGCAGAACCGACTTGCCGGCGCCGGTCGGACCAACAGCCAGCATGTGGCCGACATCTTCGACGTGGGTGGAAAGCCGAAACGGTGTCGACCCGCTGGTCTCGGCAACGAGAAGCGGTGGCGCTTCGGTTTGGGTGACTTTCGCGAGATACTCGTTTGTCGCAGGACCGGCCCAAACCGACGACAGCGGCATGAGATGGGCAAGGTTCAAAGTATGAACGAGCGGTTGGCGAACGTTAGCGTAGACATGGCCAGGCAATGAGCCGAGCCAAGCCTCGACCGCATTGACGCCTTCTCGGATCGTGGTGAAACCGATCCCATTGATGATGCGCTCGACCGCGCGAAGCTTCTCTGCAGCGGCTTGGCGATCCTCGCCCCACACCGTCACGGTCGTGGTGAGATAGCCGAAGCTCACATGATCGCCGCCCAATGCCTGAAGGGCTTCGTCGGCATCGAGCGCCTTGTTGTCGGCATCGCTGTCGACAAGCGGGACCGGCTCGTTGGTAATGACCTCGCGTAGGATTGCCACGATCGATTTGCGCTTGGCAAACCACTGCCGGCGCAACCGCGTCAGCGTCTTCGTGGCTTCCGTTTTCTCGAGCGGAATGAAGCGCGTCATCCAGCGATAGGCGAAATCCTGATGATTGAGGGCATCGAGAATCCCGGGCCGGGTGAGGTTCGGAAAGCCGAGGATGGTCAGTGTGCGAAGATGCTGCTCACCCAGCATCGGCTCCAGGCCACCGGCAAGCGGCGCATCGACCAGGATGGCATCCAGATATATCGGCGTTTCCGGGACCATGATAGGATGGCGTCGAGGCGAAATCGTGCCGTGGAGATAGGTCAACGTCTGAGCATCATCGAGGACGCGTACTTCGGGCATGAAGCCCGAGAAGAGATCGAGCACGCGGTTGGTCTCGTCACGGAACCTCGCCAGATCCTGGCGCCAGTCTCTTTCTCCTTGGGAATAATGAGAGTCGACGAGCGCGCTTTCCGCGCGCGCCTGGGCGTCGGGCGGTGGCATAAACACTAAGGTCACATGATAGCGGCTCTCGTAGTGCGCTACCTTCCCCTCGAAAGCAGCGCGGCGTTCTTCGTCGACCAGCCACGACGCGGCGTCAGGAAAATGCGAGTTCGGATAGCCCAGCGCTTCTATGCGCTCGGCCTCAAAGAACAATGCCCAGCCAGAGCCAAGGCGTCTGAGAGCATTGTTCGCCCGGCCGCAAATGCCGACGAGTTCAGCCTCCGTCGCACTTTCGAGATCCGGGCCGCGGAACCGCAACGTCCGCTGAAAGCTGCCGTCCTTGTTGAGCACGATGCCGGGCGCCACCAAGGCAGCCCAGGGTAGATGGTCGGCAAGCCGGTCGGCTTTGCTTCGATATTCCGAAAGGTTCAGCATGCAAGCCACCCCTTCAGACGAAGGTGGCGCACAAGCACGCTGGCGAAGTCCGGATCGCGTCTTGCGGCAAAGACCGCTAACGAGTGGCCCGCGATCCAAAGCACCAGACCAGCAATCCATTGCTGCAAGCCGAAGCCAATGGCCGCGGCCACTGTACCGTTGAGGATCGCCACCGCGCGCGGAGCCCCGCCGAGCAGGATCGGCTCGGTCAGCGCCCGGTGGACCGGTACTGCGAAGCCCTCGATATGCTGCTCCCCGGCGGCCATCAGACGAGCGCCCCACCACCGAAGGAGAAGAAGGAGAGGAAGAAGCTCGATGCCGCGAAGGCGATCGACAGACCGAAGACGATCTGAATCAGGCGCCGAAAACCACCGGCGGTGTCGCCGAAGGCAAGCGTCAGGCCGGTGGTGATAATGATGATCACCGCAACGATCTTGGCGACCGGTCCCTGCACCGACTCCAGGATCTGCTGCAGCGGCTGCTCCCACGGCATGCCGGAGCCGGCCGCATAAACGGGGGCCGTGATAAGAAACGCGAGCGCTGTGGACGAAAGAAAGCGAAGCTTCTTGCGCATGAGGAAGGCCTTTCAAAGCTGCTGGAGTTGCGAAAGCGTGAGCGGGGCAACGGCGTAATCGCCGCTGCCGTCGAGACCGGTGACCTCGGCGATTGCGTCGATGTGGCGCGACGAGCCGCGGCCGGCGATGAAGACGAGCAGGTCGACGGCATCGGCGATGAGGCGGCGGGGAACGGTGACGACTGCTTCCTGTGCGAGCTGCTCGATACGGTAGAGTGCGGAGCGCGCCGAATTGGCGTGAACCGTGGCGATGCCGCCGGGGTGCCCGGTGTTCCATGCCTTCAGCATGTCGAGTGCTTCCGCACCTCTTACTTCGCCGACGATGATGCGGTCGGGCCTGAGCCGCAGCGTTGAGCGCACGAGATCGGCAAGGGTGACCGAGCCCCGCCTCGTTCTCAGGGCAACGCAGTCCCTGGCCGCGCACTGCAGTTCGCGCGTGTCCTCGATGAGGATCACCCGCTCGTCGCATTCTGCGACCTCCGCCAGCAGCGCATTGGCAAGGGTTGTCTTGCCCGAAGACGTGCCGCCGGCGACCAGGATGTTGCGCCGCTCGCGGACTGCCCTCTTGAGCACATCGACCTGCAGCGGCAGCATGATCCGGTCCGCGACATAGTCGGCCAGCGTGTAGAGCTTTGCCGCTGGTTTACGGATGGCAAAGCATGGCGCGAGCACGACCGGCGGCAGCAGACCCTCGAAGCGCTCGCCCGACGGCAGTTCGGCACTGACAATCGGATTGTCCGCGTGCGCCTCGACCCGCACATGGGAGGCGACCAGGCGGATGATGCGTTCCGCCTCGGACGGGTGCAGATGCACGCCCGTATTGACTCGGCCCTCGCCCAGCCGGTCGAGCCGCAGCGCACCGTCGGGATTGACCATCACCTCGATGACGGACGGATCGGCAAGGGCTTCGGTGATTGCCGGACCCAGGGCGGTGCGCAGCATGACACGCCGCCGGTGGTCGGCCTCGGGATGAGAGCTCATCCTTCCCCTCCCCCACCATTGTCTTTGCTAAGCGACCTTTTGCCGGAAGCGATCTGGCGGCCGACCTGCTCAACGAATTTGTCAAAACGCTCCTGGGCAATCGCCTGGGTCGCCCTGTCCGGCACAGGCGTGTGGGCATGAAGCGTGATCGAAAAGCGGATGAAGAGCGCCAGACTCTCCAGGATCACCTCGGCATCGCGCCTGACGTGGGCAAGGTCGCGGGAGAGCCGGTCAAGCCTTACGCCGTAGCGCCGATCGAACTCGTTCTCGCCACGCCGCTCGATGAACGCCTCGACCGCCTTCGCCACGATCGCTGATTTGGTCGTTGACGGATCGCGACTGAGGTTGTCCAGTTTCTCGCTGAGCTCCGGCTCAAGCAGAAACTGATGGCGAATGCGGTGGGGCTTCATGCGGCTCGTTCCGACGGCCCGGCGTTGCGCCGGCGACGGGAGAAGGATCGGCCAGACGCTCAAAATTGCTTATGGCCGTTATCTACGCTGAGATGCGCTCTGCAACTCAGCGGACTTCAGAAGCCGGGAATGACATCCTTGTCGTCGCCCCTGCCCTCGTTGATACCGTAGGCGCGGGCCGCAGTGGAAATCCGATCCATGACACGCTTGTCCGCGAGCGCTTCGCTGTCATCGTCTGCGGGCTTCAACAGATCGGCCTGATCGGGCTCTTGAGAGACAACAACGTCTTCTACGGGCAGGCTTGGATGGCGTTGCTGCTGAACGCCTCCCTCGTCTTCAACTGGCGCGTCGGCGCTTTCGTCGTCCGCAGCAAGTCGGCTATCGACGCTGCACACTTGTCCAGTCCAGCCGTCCGGGCGTGATGCAGGGCAGTCCGCATAGGGACCGTCGCGCAGCACCGGCGCAGGCAGCACCCGGTCTGTGAAATTCTGATCCTGATAATAGCGCAGCTTCTTGGCGCGGATCGGCGG
>NZ_RZOF01000600.1:0-1514 GCF_003998955.1 Mesorhizobium sp. M4B.F.Ca.ET.017.02.2.1
TCGACGAGTTGGTGCTGTCACTTTTCGTGAGCGGGCCGGACACCACCACCTTGCCGATCAAGATGTGGTCGGGAATTCGGGAAGAGATCACGCCGACGATCGCTGCCGTTTCAAGTCTGCTGATCGCGTTCACAGTCATTATGTATGCCGGCGTAGAGGGGGTTCGCCAAGCTGGTGAATGGCGAACCAAATCCAGTGGGCTAGTCAACAATGAAGGAGCTTAAGACGGTGAGTGAGCCTGCGAATAATGGAATGGATTTCCCGGCTGAGGAATATCGGGAGCGGCTACGGCGTACTCAAGAAGAAATGGCTAAGTATGATCTTCCCGTCTTACTGCTGCACCAACCAGAAAACATTAATTATCTGAGCGGTATAGATCAAATTGGTTATTTCTCCTATCACGCCTTAGCAGTGCCCAGCCGCGGCGACCCGGTGCTGATCGTGCGCGACATGGAAGTCCCCACGGCGCACAGCACCTCATGGGTCAAAAACCACGTGGTCTATGCAGATGCGGCTGATCCGCTCCCCGTTTGGCTCGACACGGCGCGAAGAGCCCTTGAAGGTCTTGGGTTGGCAGGCGGGCGCGTCGGTGTGGATGAGCACTCATGGTTCTTGACGGTGGAGCGCTGGAAGATGCTGCAGGCGCTGCTGCCGAATGCAACTCTGGTTGGAGAGCCCCGTATTGTCGACCACCTGCGCCTGATCAAATCGCCGCGGGAAATAGAACACCTGCGCGGCGCTGCCCGCCTGGTTGAAGTGGGCCTGCGGGCCGGCATCGAGGCTATCGGGCCTGGCGTCGCGGAGCGAGAACTCGCCGAGGCTGTGTCTAGCGCATTGGTGAAGGCGGGGGCAGCGTCGCTCGGCGGTATCATCACCTCCGGCGATCGAACAAGTCTCATACATGGAGGACTTTCGGACCGGCGCCTGGAACGTGGCGATCCTGTCTACTTTGAACAAAACGGGGTCCACAAGAATTACTGGGCACGCTTGATGCGCACCGCTGTTGTCGGTCCGGCGAGCGCTGCGCAACAGCGTATCGCCGACACGATCATCCGCATCCAAGACGAGGCCATCGCATTGATGCGGCCGGGCACACCGGCCAGCGTGGTCGACCGAGCTTGCCGCGAGCCGCTCCTGGCGTCTGGACTGCGCGAGACCTATACGAATCGTGCCGGCTATTCGCTTGGTCTTAATCATCGCCCGTCCGCAGGCGAATTTATCCGCGAATTCGTGCCTGGCGTCGAATGGGTCTTAGAGCCGGGAATGGTGTTTCATATGCTGATGATGGCAGCGGGGATGGGCTTCAGCGAGACGGTGCTGGTGACGGAAAAAGGCCCGGAACGCCTGACCACCATGGAGCGCAAGCTCTTCTCGCGTACCTAAGCACCCCATTCAAGATGGCAAAGCACATGCGACCAGTCATAGGAATCGTCAGCAATTTCGACGTGGAAAAGGATGGTTACTTCTGTCTCGTCCACTATGTAAGCGCAATCGAGAAAGCCGGCGCTGTTCCG
>NZ_RZOF01000601.1:0-1495 GCF_003998955.1 Mesorhizobium sp. M4B.F.Ca.ET.017.02.2.1
GCGCTGGTCGATCTCGACGAACCTTGGATCGTCAGCGAGAGCGGCCTTCGCTCGCGCTCGAAGAACACCTGCTTCGAGGGCGCGCGGCTGCAAGGCAAGGTCTTGCAAACGATGGTATCGGGCCGCACAGTGTTTTCAATCTAGGCCGATGGCGGCATAGTCCGCCATTTCGTGCGGTGAAGGAAACGCGGGGGGAAACAATGAGTTATGGCGGTATCCTGGCGCTGCTGTTCGGCTATCTGCTGGGCTCGATTCCGTTCGGCCTGCTGATCACCCGCGCGGCCGGCCTTGGGGACGTGCGCAAGATCGGCTCCGGCAATATCGGCGCCACCAATGTCCTGCGCACCGGCAACAAGGGGCTCGCCGCCGCAACGCTTCTGCTCGATGCGCTGAAGGGCACGGCGGCGGTGCTGATCGCCGGCCGCTTCGCGCCGGAGCTTGCGCTGTGGGCCGGTTTCGGCGCTTTTATCGGCCACCTCTTTCCGGCCTGGCTCGGCTTCAAGGGCGGCAAGGGCGTCGCCACCTACCTCGGCGTGCTGATCGGCCTTGCCTGGCAGGTGGCGCTGATCTTCGCCGTCGTCTGGCTCGCCGTCGCCTTCCTGTTCCGCTACTCCTCGCTCGCGGCGCTGACCGCTGCGGTCGCGGTGCCGATCGCGCTCTACTTCCTCAGCACGCCGGCGATTGCCGGACTGTTCGCGGTGATGAGCCTGATCGTCATCGTAAAACATCGCGCCAACATCTCGCGGCTTACCGCCGGCACCGAGGGCAAGATCGGGGCCAAGGGATGACCAAGCCCGCCGCCGGCCCGCGCCTCAGCGACCGGCAGCGGCTGAGCTGGCTTCGCCTGATCCGCACGCCGAATGTCGGTCCGGCCTCGTTCCGCGAACTGATCAACCGCTTCGGCTCCGCCGAGGCCGCGCTCGAAATGCTGCCCGAGTTGATGATCTCCGGCGGCGCCAGCCGCATCGTCCGTATTCCCACGGTGGCCGAGGCCGAGGCGGAGTTGGAGGCGGCAAGGCGGGCCGGCGGCCGTTTCGTCGGCATTGGCGAGGCAGACTATCCGCCCTTGCTGAAGAACATGGACAACCCGCCGCCCCTCCTTGCGGTGAAGGGCGAAGGTGCGGCCTTCCGTCTGCCGGCGGTCGCCATCGTCGGCGCCCGCAACGCCTCGCTCGCCGGCGTCAAGATGGCGCGGATGCTGGCGGCGGACCTTGGCCGCGACGGCTACGCGATCGTCTCCGGCCTGGCGCGCGGCATCGATACGGCGGCGCACCAGGGCAGCCTCTCTACCGGCACCATCGGCGTGCTGGCCGGCGGGCTCGACATGCCCTACCCGCCCGAGAATGCCGGGCTCTGCAACGAGATCGCCGAGCGCGGCGGCGCCGTCGTCTCGGAAATGCCGTTCGGCTGGCAGCCGCGCGCGCAGGATTTTCCGCGCCGCAACCGGCTCGTCGCCGGCATGGCGCTGGGGCTGGTGGTGGTCGAAGCCGCGCAG
>NZ_RZOF01000602.1:0-1495 GCF_003998955.1 Mesorhizobium sp. M4B.F.Ca.ET.017.02.2.1
CCATGGAACGGGCGCTGTCGACCGGTGTCGACAACATCCGCAACGTGCTGGAGAAGAGCGCGGTCTTCGTCGCCGGCGCCTTGCGCGAGAAGGTCATGGAGGTCACCAGCGCCCTGCACGAGCAGGCTGGCCTTGCCTTCAGCGACGCCGACCGCAAGATCGCCGACCGCGCCGAACAGACCTCGGCCGCGCTGCTCGCCAGGGCAGAAGACATCGCCCGCGCCTTCGAGGACGCCGACCGCCGCCTGCATGCGCGCGCCGAGGACACGTCGAATGCGCTGATCGCACGCGCCGAGGACACCGCCGACCAGCTGTCCGCCCGCGCCAGCGAGATCGCCGGTACCTTCGACGCTGCGGACCAGAAGCTGGTTGCCCGCGCGGTCGAAACGGCGCAGTCGCTGGCGGCGCGCGCCGGCGACATCCTACGTAATTTCGAAGGCGCCGACGAACGGCTGAGCATGCGCATCGGCGAATCGGCCGAAGCGCTCGCGGCCCGCGCCTCGGACCTCGGCCGCATCTTCGATGCAGCCGACCAGCATCTGATCTCGCGCATCGCCGAGGGGTCGGAAGCGCTTTCGTCACGCGCGTCCGAGATCGCCCGCATCTTCGACGATGCGGACCAGCGCCTGGTCGCGCGCATCGCCGACAGCACCACGACCATCGGCGGCCATGCCGAGACCATCGTCGGGGCCTTCGCCAGCACCGAGCAGCGGGTCGCCGACCGCGCGCGTCAGACCGGTCAGGAACTGGCCGTCCACGCCCGCGAGATCGAGCAGGCGCTGGCCGGCGCCGACGAGCGCCTGGCGTCGAATGCAGCGGCAGCAGCGGCCCGGATCGAGGAGCAGATCGCCGGCGTCGAGAACCGCCTCGCCTCCACCACGGAAACGATCGGCCAGAAGCTCAACGAGCAGGTCTCGGGCGCGGAGGCGCAACTGATTTCGCGCGCCAACGTCATCGCCGAGACCTTCACCGCGGTCGGCCAGCATATCGGTCAGAGCACCAACGACGCGGCCAAGACCATCGGCGCCAACACCCGCGAACTCAACACGATGCTGGCGGCGCGCTCGGCCGAGATGTCGAAGATCCTCGACGAAACCGCCAAGCCGCTGGTCGAGCGTTTCGCCCAGGGCGGCTCGGAGCTTCAGCGGAGCATGGAAGAGGTCACCGAGCGGGCGACCGAGAAGCTGCGCAGCGAAAACGCCGCGCTGGTCAACGCGCTCGCCAGCCGTACCGCCGAGACCTTGTCGGCGGTGGACGGCGCGCGCTCGACGCTCGCCGAAAGCGTTGCCGATCTCATCGGCCGCATGAGCACCTCCAGCGCCCAGCTCGGTCAGCTGATCGACCAGGCTGCGGCCAATCTCGGTCATGTCGAGGAACGCCTGTCCGGCAGCACGCAGAGCTTCGCGACAACGACGGAAAAGGCCGCGCAGACCTTCGCCAGCTCGGCGCGACTGGTCGATTCGAACACGACCCGGCTCACCGACCTGTCGTCGGC
>NZ_RZOF01000603.1:0-1486 GCF_003998955.1 Mesorhizobium sp. M4B.F.Ca.ET.017.02.2.1
AGCCTGGACAGCGCCCAGACGGCCGCGCCTCGCCGCTGGTGCGAGGCGTCGCCCAGCAAGGCACGGACCGCCCCCGCCAGCGCGGCATCGCCCGAATTGCCGGCGGCGATCAGCACATTACGGATGAAACGGTCGCGACCGATGCGCTTGATCGGCGAGCCGGAGAAGAAGCTCCGGAAGGCCGCGTCGTCGAAGCTGAGCAGCTCCGCCAGCTGCGGCTCGCGCAAATCGTCGCGCGCGGCAAGCTTCGCCTCCGAGGCGGCTTGAGCAAACTTGTTCCACGGACAGGCGGCCAGGCAGTCGTCGCAGCCATAGATGCGGTTACCGATCTTGTCGCGGAATTCGCGCGAGATCGGCCCCTTGCTCTCGATGGTGAGGTAGGAGATGCAGCGCCGCGCGTCGAGCCGGTAGGGCGCCGGAAAAGCGTCGGTCGGACAGGCGTCTAGGCAGGCGCGGCAAGAGCCGCAATGGTCCTGCTCCGCCGTGTCGGGCTCCAACTCCGCCGTGGTGAAGATGGTGCCGAGGAACAGCCACGAGCCGTGTTGCCGGCTGACCAGATTGGTGTGCTTGCCTTGCCAGCCGAGGCCGGCGGCTTCGGCGAGCGGCTTTTCCATCACCGGCGCGGTGTCGACGAAGACTTTGACGTCGCCGCCGGCCTTTGCCACGATCTTGCCGGCGATCTCCTTCAGCCGGCCCTTCATAATATCGTGATAGTCGCGGTTCTGCGCATAGACCGAGATCGCGCCGCGGTCGCGCCTTGCCTGCAGCGCACGCGGATCGTGGTCCGGCCCGTAATTCATGGCCAGCACGACGATCGAGCGCACTTCGGGCCACAGCGTCGATGGTTCGGCCCGGCGTTCGATCGTCTCGGCGATCCAGCCCATCGAGCCATGAAAGCCGTCGGCGACGAATTCGGCGAGCCTGGCCGGCGCCAGCGGGATGGCGTCGGGCCTGGTGACGGCGATGGCGTCGAAACCGGCGCGCCTGGCCTCGCCGTCGATCAGCGCGCGCAGGCTTTGCGTCCTAGAAATCGAGGTCCGCATAATGCGACACCGGCGAAAGGCCGCGCACCCGGTCGGACAGAAGTGGCCGGAACGAGGGCCGTGACTTGACCCTTGTATACCATTCCCGCGCCGCGGTGTGCTCGCGCCAGTCGATCTCGCCCAGATAGTCGAGCACCGAAAGTGCGGCCGCCGCCGCGAGGTCGGCATAGGTCACCCTGCTGCCGGCCAGCCAGTGGCGGGTGCCGGCCAGCCAGTTGGTGTACTTCATGTGCTGGCGGATGTTGGCGCGGGCGGCGCGGATCGCCGCCGAATCGGGCGAGCCGCCGCCCGCCGTCTCCGGCATGATCGGCTTCAGCACGCGCTCGCGCACCAGGTGGCGGGTCACCTCGCTCTCGGCCTTGTTCAGGTACCAGTCGGTCAGCCGGCGGATCTCGGCGCGCTCCATCGGGTCCTCGGCGAACAGCCGCTTGTCGCGCTTCAGC
>NZ_RZOF01000604.1:0-1480 GCF_003998955.1 Mesorhizobium sp. M4B.F.Ca.ET.017.02.2.1
ACAGAATTCTGCAACGTAGCGACGCGTTGAAGTCACGGAATGGATCCTCGGGTCTACGCGCGTCGCTTCGCTCCTTGCTCCGCCCGTGGATGACGAAGCGATGGGCGTTTGCGCCAATCGCCAACGCACATTGCCCACTAACGCTAATGGCCTGCCGAAGCGGCACGAACCTATGTCCCGCGCGGCTTGGCGCGGCTGGTGGCGGCGGCAAGCAGCGGGTTTTCCGGCCAGACATGTTTTGGATAGCGGCCGCGCATGTCGGTGCGCACATCCGCCCAGGAGCCGCGCCAGAAGCCCGGCAGGTCGCGCGTCGTCTGGATCGGCCGGTGCGCCGGCGACAACAGCTCGAGCGTCAGCGGCACGGTTCCATTGGCGACCGCCGGGTGCTTGTCGAGGCCGAACAGTTCCTGCACGCGCACCGCCAGCACCGGCCATTCGCCGTCATAGCGGATCGGCACGTGGCTGCCCGACGGCGCATCGAAATGGGTCGGCGCCAGCGCGTCGACCTTGCGCTGCAGATCGTGCGGCACCAATGACACGAGGCCAGCCGACAGGGCGCCGGAATTGATCGCGGCAAAGGACGCCGCGCCGGTCAGAAACGGCAGCAGCCAGTCGTCGAGACGGTCGAGAAGGGCGGCGTCGGACACATCGGGCCAAGGCGCGCCGAGGCCGCGATTGAGCCAGCCGAGGCGCTGGCGCAGTGTCTCCGCCTCCTTGCCCCAGTCGAGCAGCGACAGGCCATGCTCTCGCAGGGCATCGAGGATCGCGCGATCCGCGTCGGCGCCGGACGGCGCCGGCAGCATGCGTTCGGCCAGCGTGATGGCGCCGAGCCGGGCTGTCTCGCGCACGCGCACGGCGCGCCGGTCGCGGTCGAAACTCGTCTCGCGGCGGGTCTCGATACTATCGGCTAACGCGGCGCGGATGTCGGCCTCGTCGACCGCAGCCGCGGCGGTGATGCGGGCATTCTGCGCCTTGCCCTGCAAATCGGCGACGACCAGCCAGGTCTCGCCGGCCAGCGGATCGGCGGCGTCGAGCATGGCGCCCGAGCCGTTGGCCAGCACGAAGCGGCCGCGCTCGCCGCGCGCTCGCGCCACCCGATCCGGCCAGGCATGGATGAGGAGCGCGCCGGCGGAAGCCGGTTCGTTACTCCTTCCCCCGCCGGCCTGCCTTGCCAGCCGTTCGGCAAGCTGGCGGGCCGAGACGGAACGCGGCGACTTCTCGGTGCGAAAGCGCATCAGACGGCGTTCGAGATCGGCGCCGTCGCCGCCGAGCCCGCGCTCGGTGAGCAGCACGGCAAGGGTGGCCGCCGCCAGCGCATGGCCGGTTGCGGCGGCTTCGGCGACCATATGGGCAAGCCGCACCGGCAGCGCGAGCCTGCGCATGGCGGCACCGGCGTCGGTGAGACGCCCGGCGGCGTCGATGGCATGCAGGGCGACCAGCAAGGCCCTCGCTTCGTTGAGCGCCGGAACCGGGGGCGGGT
>NZ_RZOF01000605.1:0-1461 GCF_003998955.1 Mesorhizobium sp. M4B.F.Ca.ET.017.02.2.1
CAGGTGTTCCTTGCCCAAGCCGTTTTCCGATCCGATCTGGCAGAGGCCAAAAAAGGTGTCCGCGTTCCAGCCGCAACCGGCGGTCGGCGCAGTTGACGTCGTCATCGTCGGTGGCGGGATCATGGGTCTCTCCACCGCGCTCCATGCCGCGCGGCAGGGCCTTGCCGTCCAGGTGCTGGACGCCGGAGCGATCGGCGAGGGTGCCTCGGGTCTCAATGGCGGTCAGGTCATCCCCGGACTGAAATACGATCCGGAATGGCTGGTCGAGCATTTCGGCAAGGAGCGTGGCGAGGCGCTGGTCAATTTTGCCGCCTCGACCGCGGATGCGGTGTTCGACCTGATCCGCGACGAGAAGCTGGCGGTGCCGCTCACCCGCAACGGCTGGATCCAGGCCGTGCACACCGAGACCGCTTTGACTGCGGCAGCAAACCGGGATCGCCAGTGGCGGGCGCGCGGCGCCGACGTCGAACTGCTAAGCCAGGCCGAGATCGCGGCCATGACCGGCGCCAAGGGCTATCTCGGCGGCTGGCTCGACCGCCGCGCCGGCGTCGTCGATCCGCTGGCCTATACGCTGGAGCTGGCGCGGGTCACCGCTGCCGCTGGCGCAGGGATCGCACAAGGGCAGAAGGTGGTGAAGCTGCGCAAGGACGCCGGTCTCTGGCAGGTCTTGACCGAAAGCGGCCTGGAGGTGCGGGCGAAGGCTGTCGTGCTTGCCACCAACGCCTACACCGATGGCCTTCTGCCTGGCCTCGCGCGGACCATCGTGCCGCTGCATTCCTTCCAGATTGCCACTGCGCCGCTGCCGGCTGACATTGGCGCCGGCATCCTGCCGGGCGGGCAGGCGGTGTCGGATTCGCGCCGCATTCTCGTCTACTACCGCAGAAGTGCGGACGGCCGGCTTGTGCTGGGCGGGCGCGGCCGCATGGCACTGCCCTCCAGCGCCGCGGACTGGGCACATCTGGAACGCGCCCTGATCCGTCTCTATCCGGCGCTTGCCGGCATCGCGATCGAGAAACGCTGGTTCGGCCGGGTGGCGATGACGCCGGATCACCTGCCGCATATCCACGAGCCCGAAATGGGCCTGCTTGCCGTTGCCGGCTGCCAGGGCAGGGGCGTCGGCTTGATGAGCGCGCTCGGCAAGCGCATCGCAAGCTACCAGGCGAGCGGCGATGCGCGGCAACTGCCGTTTCCGTTGTCGCCGATCCGGCCGATCCCGTTCCATGCCTTCCGGCAGGTCGGCGTTGCCGCGACGATCGCCTGGTACCGGATGCTCGACGCGTTGGAGCGCTGATTTCGCCGAGCACATTCCGTCATTCTCGCGATTCAGCTTGACAGTTTCACAAATCTGAAAAAATCTAAGTCGATTTCATAATTCCGACGGGCAGATCGATGTCGGCCATTGCAGCAAGTCAGCCATTGCCGGAAACCCGCGCTTCGCCGGCTTTCCGCTTCGCCATGCTG
>NZ_RZOF01000606.1:0-1434 GCF_003998955.1 Mesorhizobium sp. M4B.F.Ca.ET.017.02.2.1
GTCCGGCCGCTTAAAGGTGTTTTCGACGCGGCTCGACTGGTTCGAGGAATTTCGCCTCTACCGCCGCTTCTACTGGGATGCCGTCGCCGGCGCCGAACTCCCCGCCGGCCTCGACTATGCCGTGTTCGACTTTGCCGTGAACAGCGGGCCGGGCAGGGCAGCGAAATGCCTCCAGGCGATCGTCGGCGCCACCGAGGACGGCCGGATCGGTCCGGCCACGCTCGGTGCCGTCAGGGCCCGGCCCGCCGATGTCGTCATCGATGAGCTGTGCGACGCGCGTCTGGCGTTTCTCAAGCGGCTGTCGACCTGGCCGACCTTTGGCCGGGGCTGGAGCCAACGGGTCGGCTCGGTACGGGCCGAGGCGCTGCTGTTGTCGGTGGCCAAACCGCCGGCCTCGTCCGCGCCTTCGACTGAAGCCGCACATCCAGAGGCAACGCCCAATCTCGCCGCGCCCGTCGGCAATGCGTTCTGGCGGCTATTGCTCGCCATTTTCAAACCGATCCTTGGAGGCAAGAAATCATGATTGCCGTCATCATCCGCATCGCGCTGCGCTACGGCGCGGCGATCCTCGTCGCCCGCGGCCTGCTCGGCGCCGGCGACGCTGCCGCCCTGTCGGGCGACCCCGACATCCAGATGGCGCTCGAAACCGGCATCGGCCTGGCGATCAGCCTGGTCACCGAGGCCTGGTATCTGCTCGCTCGCAAGTTCCACTGGCAAAGGTGAGGGGGTCCAAATGAACGAGGTCTTGACCGAACTCCTGCACCAGGCGCTGCCCTGGCTGGCGGGCGCGCTCCTCATCGTTGCGGCACTTGTCGCGTGGTGGCTGTCATGACGGCGCTTCTTTCTTTTCTGTCCGACAATCCCGCGATCCTTGGCCTGCTGGCCTCGGTCGTCGCCGCGCTCGGCTGGGGCTTTCGCCAGCGGTTCGCCGGGGCCGAGACCGAGCGCAGCAGGCAGGCCAAATCCGAGGCAGCGGCCCGCGCGCTCGCCGACCGGGTCGACAACGACATCGGCGCGCTGCCCGCGGGCGCGGCCAAACAGGAGTTGAAGGCATGGGCAAGGGATTGATTGTCATGCTGCTTGCCGCGGCTTTGGCCGGATGTACCACGAGCACTGGCGGCTTCTGCGCCGTTTCCAGGCCGCTGCGCCTCTCCGCCAAAGCTGTTGACGCGCTGTCGGACGAGGAAGCGAGGGCACTGCTCGCGCACAATCGCAAGGGCCAGAAACTCTGCGGCTGGAGGCCCTGATGCAGGATCTGTTCGATCTCTTGGGCATCAAGGGCCCTGTGGTGGCCGCGGGGCTGGCAGGCGGCGCATTGCGGGCCCTGTCGCGTCACCGCTACAAGCTGCGCGAAATGATCGCTTCGCCGATCTGCGGCGCGCTTGCCGCCGCCTATCTGACGCTGCCGGCCGTGGCCTGGTTCAAGGCAAGCGG
>NZ_RZOF01000607.1:0-1430 GCF_003998955.1 Mesorhizobium sp. M4B.F.Ca.ET.017.02.2.1
ATTTACTAATGCCGGCTTCGAGGACGTCATCGAGCTGGCGCGGCTTCGCATGCCGGACATGTATTCGCTGTTCTGCGCGCGGCCGGATCCGTTGATCGCGCGCGACATGGTGTTCGGCATTCCGGCCCGCATGCGTGCCGATGGAAGCGAATCCCAGGCACCGGACATGGCGGCGGTGGAGCGTGCGGTGACGGCGGCAAAAGCGAACGGGGCGCAGGGGATTATCGTGTCCTTCCTCCATGCCTGGCGCAACGGCGCGCAGGAAGCTTCGGTGAAGTTGGCGGTCGCGCGCCTTGCGCCTGATCTCTTTGTCTTCACCTCGGCCGAGGTCTGGCCGGTCATCCGCGAATATGAGCGCAGCTCGACCGCCATCCTTAACGGCTATGTTCATCCACGCGTCTCTGGCTACCTGACGGCGCTGGAAGAGCGGCTGAAGCATAGTGGCGTGCCGGCCCGGCCGATGCTGACCAAGTCGAATGGCGGGCTGATGAACGCCGCCGAAGGCAAGCGCGCCTGTGTCAACATGCTTTTGTCGGGAACGGCCTCAGGCGTCATCGGTGCCTCGTGGCTGGCGCGCCAGGCGGGCGAAGACAAGGTGCTGACCCTCGACATCGGTGGTACCTCCGCCGACTTCGCGCTGATCATCGGCGGCGAGGCGCAGTTCGGCACCGGCGAGCTGATCGGCGAATTTCCGCTCCACATCCCCTCCGTGTCGGTGAGCTCGATCGGCGTCGGCGGCGGCTCGATCGCCAGCGTCGATGCGCAGGGCGTGCTGCGCGTCGGACCGGAATCGGCGGGTTCGACGCCGGGGCCGGCATGCTACGGCCGTGGCGGCGCGCAGGCGACGGTCACGGACGCCATGGTGGTGTGCGGATGGCTCGGTCACAGCGAGATGGCCTATGGCCAGCTCCGGATCGATACCGGGCTGGCGCGTAGCGCGGTCGGCGAGCTTGCCGCCCGGCTCGGCCGCCCGGTCGAGCAGACCGCGCAGGCGATCCTCGACATCGCGGTGTCGGAGATGTTCGTCGAGGTCGAGAAGCTGGCCTCGCGCGCCGGCGTCGACCTGCGCGAATTCACGCTGATGCCCTTCGGCGGCGGCGGTCCGATGCTCGGCGCCTTCCTTGCCCGCGAACTCGGCATGAAGCGTGTCATGGCGCCGCGCCGCCCCGGCGTGGTGTCGGCGCTGGGCGGGCTTGTGGCGGACCTGCGCGGGGATTTCATACGCACCATCTTCAGCCCGCTGACGGCTGCGTCGCTCCCCGAGATCCGCGAGGCCTTCGATGCTCTCGCGCAAGAGGGGCGCGACTGGCTCGCGGCGCAGGGGCACGACGCCGCGGCTGAGCTCACTCTCTCCTGCGACATGCGCTATCTCGGTCAGAGCTATGAGATCGAGGTCGTCCTTTCACCGCAATGGCTGGCGGCCGCCGACC
>NZ_RZOF01000608.1:0-1410 GCF_003998955.1 Mesorhizobium sp. M4B.F.Ca.ET.017.02.2.1
TACAAAACGAAGCCGCTCGTCCATGATGCCAGTCTCTCGCCAAACCATCGCCGGGTCCTCCGGCGAGGGAGAAAACTGTCACCTATGCAATCGGTCCATTCTGTTACCTATCTATCCGGTTCGGACAACAGCCTTCTTCTCCCCGTCACTATACGGGGAGAAGGTGCCGGCAGGCGGATGAGGGGCGGCGCCGACAGACGATATTTATCGCAGCTCAGGTTACGAGCATGCCGTTCAATCAAAAAGGCGGGAGCTTGTCCCGCCTTTTTTGTTACTCGCTAACAAGCCGCTTACTGCAAACGGCCGCTGGCATGGGCCAGCATGGTGTAGACCTTGCCGGTGTCCGAAGTCAGGTAGGTTTGGCCCATGATGTTGTCGCGGTCGTTGCGCGACACATCCTTGAGCAGCTTCTCGAAATCGTCGCAGTAGCGGTCGACGGCGGCGCGGAACTCGGCCTCGGTCTGGTACTTGCGGCGGATCTCGTCGAAGGTCTGCTGGCCTTTCAGCGTGTAGAGGCGCCGCGTGAACACGTCACGCTCGCCGCGCCGGTAGCGGTTCCACAGCTCGATCGAGGCGTCGTGGTCGATGGCGCGGGCGATATCGACCGACAGCGAGTTGAGCGATTCCACGACATGCAGTGGCGAGCGCTGCGCCGGAGCCGGGCGCGGCGCTTCCGCCGGAGCGGCCGGCCGGAGCTCTTCCTCGCGCGATGCGCCGGTCAGGAGATCGCGCACCCAGCCGCCTTGCGCCGTGCGGCCATTGGGATCGCGGCGCGGGGCCGTCTCGGCAGCGCGATCGAGGTCGAGCGTGCCGCGCAAGGTCGTCTCGGCCAACGGCGCCTGAGGTGCCCGGCGCTCGGGTTGCGGCTGTGGCTGCTGTGACTGCTGCGGTGCCGGCGGGCGACGCAGCGGCTCGGCAGGACGGGCCGGCGCCTGCGGTGCGGGGCGCAGACCGCGCGGCTCGCCGGATTCGCTGCTGCCGCTGCGGCCGGATTTCGCAACGATGTCAGACAGCTCCTTGAGCGCGTTGATCTGCTCGGAGACGGCGCGGCGGATGGCCGAGGTCGACTCCTTGGCCTCTTCCGGCATCTCGATGACGCCCTTCTTGAGCTCGGCGCGCGTCAGGTCGAGCTCGCTCTTGATCGAACCGGCCGTGCGCCGCATCTCCTCGGTGGCGTCGGCAAAGCGGCGCGTAGCCGAATCGACGACCTCGGCGATGGCGGTGCGGATCTTCTCCGCCGATTCCATGGTCCGTCCCTCGGCGTTCTGCATCGTCTGGCCAACCAGGTTTTCGAACGAACGCATCACCTTTTCGAGGTCTTCCGACTTCTTGACCAGGCCGACGGCGAGATCTTCCAGCGACGACTGCCGCTCCAGCGTGTGCTCGAGGTTGCTCTGCGCCGAGCTGAGC
>NZ_RZOF01000609.1:0-1404 GCF_003998955.1 Mesorhizobium sp. M4B.F.Ca.ET.017.02.2.1
GGCCAGAAGCGGATGCCGAGAGGGTCGCGCAGATCCTCGAAGGTGAGTTCCGCTTCCTCCAGACCGAGTTCCTCGCCCTGGTAGAGGCAGATCGAGCCGCGCAGGCAGGCGAGCAGCGCGATCGAGAATTTCGCCACTGTGTCCGGATCGCCGCCCGGCCGCGTCCAGCGGCTGACATGGCGCACGACATCGTGGTTGGAGAAGGCCCAGCAGACCCAGCCGTCGGCGACGGTGCCTTCGAAAGCCTCGACGCAGCCGCGTATGTGCGCCGCCGAGAATTGCGGCCCGAGCAGGTCGAATGTGTAGCACATCTGCAGCCTGTCGCCGCCGGAGGTGTAGGCGGCGAGCGTCTGCAGCGAGCGGTCCTCGTCGCCGACCTCGCCGACCGCGGCTCGGTCCTGGTACTCGTCGAGCAGCGCGCGGAAGCGGCGCAGGAAATCGAGGTTCTCCGGCCGCGTCTTGTCGAACAGATGCTCCTGGAAGGCATAGGTGGTGGTGGCGCCGTTGGTGCCGGCGACGCTTGCCGCCAGAGGCGGGTTGTCGCGCAGCCAACGGTCATGGAAATAGTAATTGACCGTATCGAGTCGAAAGCCGTCGACGCCGCGCTCCAGCCAGAAGCGCACCGTGTCCAGCACCGCGTCCTGAACCTCCGGATTGTGGAAGTTGAGGTCGGGCTGGGCGGCGAGGAAATTGTGCATGTAGTACTGCCGGCGTGTGGCATCCCACTCCCAGGCCGGTCCGCCGAACAGCGACAGCCAGTTGTTGGGCGCATTGCCGTCGGACCTGGCATCAGCCCAGACGTACCAGTCGGCCTTCGGGTTGTCGCGGCTGGCGCGGCTCTCGACGAACCATTCATGCTTGTCGGACGAGTGCGAGATCACCTGGTCGATGACGACCTTCAGGCCGAGCCGGTGCGCCTCGGCGACCAGCGCGTCGAAATCCTCGAGCGTGCCGAACATCGGATCGACGTCGCGATAGTCCGACACGTCGTAGCCCATGTCGGCCATCGGCGACTTGAAGAAGGGCGACAGCCAGATGGCGTCGACGCCGAGCGAAGCGACATGGGCGAGTCTGGCGGTGATGCCCTTGAGATCGCCGCTGCCATCGCCCGTCGTGTCCTGGAAGGAGCGCGGATAGATCTGGTAGATGACGCAGCCGCGCCACCAGTCGGCCCCCTGCTCCCCATTGCCCTCTGTCATCCCTTGTCCTTCCCGCTGCGTATCCGGCCGCCGGCCTTGCGCTCGATCATGAATACCACCGTCCGTCCCGGCACCGGCCGCGACAGGTCGACGCCGCCATCCGCCGCCTCGATGGCGGCATGCCAGCGGAACCCGGTCCGTTCCGGCAGCGTGAAGACGCATTGGCGGCGGTCGCCGTTGACGACGCCGGCAAGGCGGCCATCGC
>NZ_RZOF01000060.1:0-23257 GCF_003998955.1 Mesorhizobium sp. M4B.F.Ca.ET.017.02.2.1
GATGCGGCCGCGCTCGGCCGGCGACTGGCGCACCGGCAGCGTCACGTCGACCGTCTCGGCGGCGAGCCGGGCGGCGATCGCCACGTCCTTCAGTTCCGCCTTGCGCGCGGTCAGCGCCTCGGTGACGCGGTTCTTCAGCCCGTTGATCGCTGGGCCCTTCACCTGGCGTTCCTCGGCGGTCATCGCGCCGAGCGTCTTCAGCATTTCGGAGACCGAGCCCTTCTTGCCCAGCGCAGAGACGCGCACCGCCTCGATCGCAGCCTCGTCAGCGGCTGCCGCTATGTCGGCAAGCAGCGAGCCTTCCAGGACTTCAAGATTTCCAGCACTGGCGTTCACGGTGAAACTCTCTCGATCGGGCAACCACCAGTGTCCGGTGCGTCACCATTTTGGTTGCATCAGGCATAAGAAAAACCCGCGCCAGCCGTGCCAGCGCGGGTTCCCCAAATCAGAATTGCGAATGCTTGGGAAGCGCTGGCTTAGGCGACAGCGCTTTCAAAAGCGTTCGGCGTGGTGTTCTTCAGGTATTCGAGCGCGACCTTGGCCTTGGCCACCAGCGCGGCGAAAGCCTGCGGCTCGTGGATGGCCATGTCGGACAGGACCTTGCGGTCGATCTCGATGCCGGCCTTGTTGAGGCCGTCGATGAAGCGGCCATAGGTCAGGCCGTGCTCGTGGGTCGCGGCGTTGATGCGCTGGATCCACAGCGCGCGGAACGAGCGCTTGCGGTTCTTGCGGTCGCGATAGGCGTACTGCAGCGACTTCTCCACCGCCTGCTTGGCGATGCGGATAGTGTTCTTGCGGCGGCCGTAGAAACCCTTGGCGGCTTTCAGGACCTTCTTGTGCTTGGCGTGAGCGGTGACGCCTCTCTTTACGCGTGCCATGTCATGATCTCCTTAAAAGCAATTCCAGGAAAAGTGTTTAGCGGTTTTCCGTTCGGAATTGCGTCAAACCAGTTGCGTGTCCAGGCCGAATGCTCAGAGGCCGTTCGGCAGAAAATTCTTGATGACCTTCTTGCCGTCCGGTTCAGCCAGAACCATCGTGCCGCGGGCATCGCGAATGAACTTGTTGGAACGCTTGATCATGCCGTGGCGCTTGCCGGCGGCAGCCGACAGCACCTTGCCGGTGGCAGTAATCTTGAACCGCTTCTTGGCGGCCGATTTGGTCTTCATCTTGGGCATTTTGCTACTCCGTATTGTGGGCGCACCATCGCGCTTCTTGTTCGCTTCGGGCCGACCAAAGCCCGAAAAGCAAATGAAACCGCCACGGCATGCCCTGCCGGGCGGTTTTCGTTTTTGTTCCTGCGTATCTTTCCGAAAGACGATTTCGGGCCGATACGCGGAACGGCGGTCCTATAGATCAAACACGGCCGGCGCGCAACACCTCAAGCCATGCGACGCTCTGTCCGCGATCAGGGGAGCCTGAAGAGCACGGGCAGCACGCCCGAGAGCTGCGCGCCGTCGATTAGCTCGAAGGCCGGCAGCGCGACCAGGAACACCAGCCCGTCGAGCAGCGTGTTCAGAAGCAGGCGCGGCTTGAAGCTGCCGGTGTCGCCTTCGTCGTAGAGCGAGAGGTCGGGGAAGAAGCGCGGCACTTTCGCCAGATAGGCCCGGTAAGGGGCGCCGAGCGCTTCCTTGAGGAATTTCTCCTCGCGCAGGATGACGATGTGGAACGCCCCGGCGCACAGGGCAGCGAAAAGGATGATCCCGGTGAACGAGCCGATCTGCGCGCCGACACCTGCGGCGGCGACGGTGGAGAAGACATAGAGCGGGTTGCGGGTGATCGAATAGGGGCCGCCGGTGACCACTTCGGAGGATTTGCGCCCGCCGATGTAGAGCGTCGCCCACAGCCGTCCGACGATGCCGAGGAAGATCAGCAGCACACCGAACATCTCGATCGACTCATGCAGCCACGTGTCGGGCGGAAAGGTCGACTGGCCGAACAGCAGCGCGGCGAACAGCACCACGATCAGCACCGCCAGCACCAGTCTGCGCATCTGCTGGTAGTTGCCCAGCCCGTATTTCACGGGGTTGGTGTCAGGGTATTTGACGTCATCGACCATGATGCAATCCGATCGTCGAGGTTTGCCGGCGATCGGATTGAAAACAGGCGCCCCGCCGATCGTCGGGACGCCGTGCTCCGCAATTCAGGCGGATTTTAGAGCACGCTGCCATGGGAAGTGGTCAATTCGGCTTCTCGAAGCCGTGATCGACGCCAACGCCTGGGTTGGTCGGCGCCCGCCTGTCAGCGGGGCGCCAGCACCATCATCATCTGGCGGCCTTCGAGCTTCGGTTCGGCTTCGACCTTGGCGATCGGCGCCACTTCCTCGCGTACCTTGTTCAGGAGCTGCATGCCGAGCTCCATATGCGCCATTTCGCGGCCGCGGAATCGCAGCGTAAGCTTGACCTTGTCGCCGTCCTCGAAGAAGCGGCGCACCGCCTTCATCTTGGTCTCGTAGTCATGGCTGTCGATGTTCGGGCGCATCTTGATCTCCTTGATCTCGATGACCTTCTGGTTCTTGCGCGCTTCGGCCGCCTTCTTCTGGTTGGCGTATTTCAGCTTGCCGAGATCGAGGATCTTGACGACGGGCGGCTGCGCGTTGGGCGAGATCTCGACGAGATCGAGCCCGGCCTCTTCGGCCAGCAGCAATGCGTCGTTGATGGAAACATCGCCACGATTGTGGCCTTCTGCGTCGATGAGCTGGACCCGGGGCACCCGGATGTCGCGGTTGGAGCGCGGCCCATCCTTGGTGGGCGCCGCTGCTTTGAAAGGTCTGCGAATGGTCGTGGTCTCCTTGGCCGTTTCGTTCGGGGTTCGTAGGGTTCGGATGGTCGGGACGCGCCAATGTGGTGAGCGCGCGGCGCAAGTCAATAGCACAGCCTTCGCAAGAAATCACCTGATCCCGCGTCTGCACCAAGCAAAGAAAGTTGCAGAGCACTTTTCGTCGAACGCTCCGCCGTGCCAAAAGACCGGCACAAGGAACAGGACCAGACGCCAGCCATGACCGCAACCGCTCCCATGTTTCTGGATGTCGGGGGAACCAGCATCGCCGTCAGGCAGTCGCAAGGCGCGGCCGTCAGGCCGTCGCAAGGGGCCGCGCCTGGCGTCGTCTGGCTCGGCGGCTACAAGTCCGACATGCTGGGCACCAAGGCCGAGACGCTGGCCGGATGGGCGGCAAAGGAGCCCAGAGCCTTCCTGCGCCACGACTATTCCGGCCATGGCGAGTCCGGCGGCGCCTTCGCCGACGGCACCATCTCGAAATGGCTGGCCGAGAGCCTCGCCGTCTTTCGCCGTTTCACCCAAGGCAAACAGATCCTGGTCGGGTCCTCGATGGGCGCCTGGATCGCGCTGCGCATGGTGCAGGAACTGCGCAAGGCGGGCGACGCCAGTGTCACTGGCCTGGTGCTCCTGGCGCCGGCGCCGGATTTCACCGCCGAGCTGGTCGAGCCGGCGCTGACCGAGGCGCAGAAGCAGGATTTGCTCGAAAAAGGCTTCTTCGCCGAGCCATCGGACTATTCGGCCGAGCCCTATATCTACACGCGCGCGCTCATCGAGGACGGCCGCAAGAACCTGGTGATGGGCGGGCCGATCGACACCCACTGCCCGGTCCACATCCTGCAGGGCCTCGCCGATGCGGACGTGCCGTCCAGCCACGCGCTCAAGCTTGCCGCCTTGCTGCCGGCTGACGACGTGACGCTTTCGCTCATTCCCGACGGCGACCACCGCCTGTCGCGGCCGCAGGATCTCGACCTGCTGCTGCGGGCGGTGGGCGATATGGTGCAGCGGGGCATGTGAGCATGCGCATCTCCGTTCCGATATTCGCCTTCGTCGCCGCGATCGTCGGCTTCGGCGGCACGCTCGCCGTCGTCATCGCCGCCGCCAAGGCGGTCGGCGCGACGCAGGTCGAGACGGCGAGCGGGGTGACGGCGATCTGCCTGGCGATGGCGGTCGAGTGCCTGTGGCTGTCCTGGCGCACGAAAATGCCTGTCATCACCGCCTGGTCGACGCCCGGCTTGGCGCTGCTCGCGGCATCGAGCGGCTTTTCGGTGAACGAGGCGGTCGGCGCCTTCATCGTCACCGCGGTGCTTTTGATCGCCACCGGCCTGTTCAAGCCGCTGACCCAATTCATCGCCCGGATTCCACCCTCCGTCGCTTCCGGCATGCTGGCCGGCATCCTCGTCGGCTTCGCCACCAATGCCTTCAAGACCATCCCTTCCGATCCCTGGCTGATCCTGCCGCTGATCGCGGCCTTCTTCGTCATCCGTCTGTTCAATCCGGCGCTATCGGTGCTGGCGGTGCTGATCGGCGGTGGCCTGGCCGCCTTCCTCACCGGCCGTGTCGGCGGCCTGCCGGCGCCGGAACTGTCGACGCTGACGCTGATTGCGCCGCAGTTCACGGCCGGCGCCGTCATCGGGCTTGCGCTGCCGCTCTACCTTGTCACCATGGCCTCGCAGAACCTGTCCGGCCTCGCCGTGCTGAAGGCCGCCGGCTACCACCCCGAGCCCGGTCCGTTGATCGGCGTCACCGGCTTCTTCTCGCTGCTGTCGGCGCCGTTCGGCGGCCCGACCACCAATCTGGCGGCGATTTCAGCGGCGATCTGCACCGGGCCGGATGTCCATCCCGATCCCGCCGAGCGCTGGAAGACAGGCCCGTTCTACACGCTCGCCTACCTCGTCTTCGCCATGTTCGGCGCCTCGCTGGTGGCGATCTTCGCCGTGCTGCCGCAGGCCCTCATCGTGCTGGTGGCGGGTCTTGCGCTGATGGCGCCGCTGACCAACGCGCTGTCGATCGCGCTCAAGGACGAAGGCCACCGCATGGCCGCCATCGTCACCTTCGCCGTCACCGCCTCGGGGCTGACGCTGTTCGGCGTCGGCGCGGCCTTCTGGGGCCTGGTAGCCGGAATGGTCGTGCTTTTCCTCGAAGAACTCAAAATGAGACAATCATTTCAGCCCTTTGTCCGGTTTTGGATGCGGTCGTCTTGAATCGCCGTTTTGCCCATCCCATCTCGATTCCACGCAGCCAGGATTGGCTGTGCCCAACGGAAGGACTGGGAGAAAATGAACACAACTGCATTGATCCGTCCGGCTTGGACGCCGGCGACCATCGCGCTGATGGTGATCGGCTTCATGGTGTTCTGGCCGCTCGGCTTCGCCATGCTCGCCTACATCATCTGGGGCGACCGGCTCGACGGCTTCAAGCGTGACGTGAACCGCGCCACCGACGGCATCTTCGCCGGCTGCCGCCGCGGTTCCGACAAGGCCGCGCGCTGGGGCCACGGCTCGGCCCGCACCGGCAACGTCGCTTTCGACGACTGGCGCGAAAAGGAGCTCGACCGCCTGGCCGAGGAACGCCGCAAGCTCGACGAGATGCTGACCGAGTTCGACGACTATGCCCGCGAGCTGCGCCGCGCCAAGGACCAGGACGAGTTCGATCGTTTCATGGCCAACCACAACAAGTCGACCGCGCCAACCACGACCGGGACGACCAAGCCGGCAAGCCCGTCGACCCCCAAGCGCAAGGGCTCGAACCTGCTTGACGACTGAGGTTGCGCGACCGGCCTCGCTATGACGAACGGCGTCGCGCAAGCGGCGCCGTTTCTTTTTTGTTCTCTTTTTAAGTTCACTCCACTGGTCGTTTTCCTCGAATCGCGTATCGTCCGGCCATGACCATCGGCTTTTTCCGCAGCCTGACCAAACCCAAGCCGGCGCCCGTCGTCGAGCGCGAGCACAGCGTTGCCGGCCGCACCCTGCCGCTCAAGATCGTCGAAAGCCACAGGGCGCGGCGGCTGACGCTGCGCATCGATTCCGGCGGCCAGGGCCTGCGTATCACCGTGCCGCCGGGCCTGCGCCGCGGCGAGGTGGAGAAATTCCTCGACCGTCACCAGGATTGGCTGGAGCAGCGGCTGGCCAAGGTGCCGACACGGCCGCAGGTGCGGCCGGGCATCAAGATTCCGGTGCGCGGCGTGGCGCATCGCATCGTCCATGATCCTTCCAAGCGCGGCACCGTCACCATCTCGCGCGACGAGCGTGGCCCGCTGCTGATCGTGCATGGCGAGCGCGTGCATCTGCCGCGCCGCATCGCCGACTATCTGAAGCGCGAGGCCAAGCGCGAGATCGAGAAGCTGGTGGCCAAACACACCGAAGCGCTCGGCAAGCGCGCCAAGGCGATCCGCTTCAAGGACACCTCCAGCCGCTGGGGCTCGTGCACCTCGGAAGGCAATCTGTCCTTCTCCTGGCGCATCATGATGGCGCCGGCGCCGGTGATAAACTACCTCGTCGCGCATGAGGTGGCGCATCTGAAGGAGATGAACCACGGCCCGAAATTCTGGAAGCTGTGCGAAAAGCTCTGCCCCGACACCGACCGCTGCAAGGACTGGCTGAAGCGCAACGGCGGCGCCCTGCAGGCGATCGTGTTCGATTGACGCGTCCGGCGGCCTTGGGCCGGCCGCTCAGTCATCATTCGCCGCGTTCAGTTCCTCCGGTCGCAACCCCTCGGCGCCATGTTGCGGCCACGGCAGGAAATTGCGGTCGAAAGCGTCACCGCCGAAATAGTCCAGCGCCCGGTGCGCCTCGGCCCCGTTGAAGGCGGCCTTGTCCATCAGATGCGCGATCACGTCGCGCGCCTGCGCGATCTTTTGCCTGAGTTCGGCAACGGTTCGGTCGGTCATGATTGTCTGCTCCCGCCAATGTCCCCTGTTTGAAAGGTAGTGCTTTCCGCCGTGGCGGCAACAGCATGCTTTTTCTCGACTCTTGCGGCTTTTCGTGCCAATCCCCGCGCCATGGCGCTCGACATCAAGATCTGCGGGTTGAAGACCGACGCGGCAATGGCTGCGGCGCTGGCCGGCGGCGCCAGCCATGTCGGCTTCATCTTTTTCGCCAAGAGCCCGCGCTATATCGAGCCCGCCGACGCTGGCCGGTTGCGCGAGGCGGCGCGCGGCAAGGCGTTGGCGGTTGCCGTCACAGTCGATGCCAGCGACGCCTTCCTGGATGAGATCGTCGCCAGGATGCAGCCTGACATGTTGCAGTTGCACGGTTCCGAAACGCCCGGGCGGGTGGCCGAGGTGAAAGCGCGCTATGGCCTGCCGGTGATGAAGGCATTGTCAATCAGTGAGACGGCCGATCTGGAGCGGATAAAACCGTTCGTCGGCATCGCCGACCGCTTCCTCTTCGATGCCAAGCCGCCGAAAGGTTCCGAATTGCCGGGCGGCAACGGCGTCGCCTTCGACTGGCATATCCTTGCCGGCCTTGACGCCGGCGTCGATTACATGCTTTCCGGTGGGCTCAACGCCGTCAACATCGGCGACGCCCTGAGATCAGCCAATCCGCCCGGCATCGACATTTCGTCGGGCGTGGAAAGCGCCCCGGGCGTCAAGGATCCGGCGCTGATCGAGCAGTTTTTCCGGGCCGTCAGGGCCGCGCGCGACGACCGCGCCGCCTGAGCAATTCTTGAACCAGGAGATCGGCGATGAACAAGCCGGCTATGCCCAATTCCTTCCGCACCGGACCCGACGAGCAGGGCATGTTCGGCATTTTCGGCGGCCGCTTCGTCGCCGAGACGCTGATGCCGCTGATCCTCGACCTCGAACGGCACTGGAACGAGGCAAAGACCGATCCGGAGTTCAAGGCCGAGCTGCAGAACCTGTCGACCCACTACGCCGGGCGGCCCTCAAAGCTCTATTTCGCCGAAGGCCTGACGAGGCATCTCGGCGGCGCCAAGGTCTATTTCAAGCGCGAGGATTTGAACCACACCGGCTCGCACAAGATCAACAACTGTCTCGGCCAGATCCTGCTTGCCAAGCGCATGGGCAAGAAGCGCATCATCGCCGAGACCGGCGCCGGCCAGCATGGCGTCGCCTCGGCCACCGTCGCGGCCCGTTTCGGCTATCCCTGCGTCGTCTACATGGGCGCCACCGACGTCGCCCGGCAAAGCCCCAACGTCTTTCGCATGAAGCTGCTCGGCGCCGAGGTGCGGCCGGTCACCGCCGGCCACGGCACGCTGAAGGACGCCATGAACGAAGCGCTTCGTGATTGGGTGACCAATGTCGAGGACACCTATTACCTGATCGGCACCGCCGCCGGCCCGCATCCCTATCCGGAGCTGGTGCGCGACTTCCAGTCGGTGATCGGCGCCGAAGCCCGCGCGCAGATCCTCGAACAGGAAGGCCGCCTGCCAGACACCATCATCGCCGCCGTCGGCGGCGGCTCCAACGCCATCGGCCTGTTCCATCCCTTCCTCGACGACAAGGACGTCCGCATCATCGGCATCGAAGCCGGCGGCCGCGGCCTCGATGGTGTCGAGCATTGCGCGTCGATGAATGCCGGCGCGCCGGGCGTGCTGCACGGCAACCGCACCTATCTGCTGCAGAATGCCGACGGCCAGATCCTCGACGGCCATTCGATCTCGGCTGGCCTCGACTATCCCGGCGTCGGCCCCGAGCATTCCTGGCTGCGCGACTCTGGCCGCGTCGAATATGTGCCGATCCTCGACGACGAGGCGCTGGAGGCCTTCCAGCTGACGACGCGCGTCGAAGGCATCATCCCGGCGCTGGAATCGGCCCATGCCATCGCGCATGCGGTCAAGATCGTTCCGGCCATGGACAAGGACCAGATCGTCATCGTCAACCTGTCCGGCCGCGGCGACAAGGACGTGCACACGGTGGCCTCGATGCTGGGCATGGAGATCTGATCATGCACCTGGATCTCGACAAACCTCTTGATGAATATCCTGATGAAGAACCGATTCTCAAAGAGCTTGCCAAAAAGCTTAGTGTGAAGGGTTCATTCCACTCCACCACCGTACGCAATTTCATATGGTGGTTTGGGGCCTATAGGCGGGGTCCATTAATAGTGGATCGAATCTCCGAATCGTTAGGAAAATATAATTTAGAAGCGGAGCCCGACTTTAGAACTACATACGTCGATCACTACATCAAGGTTTTTGCTAAAAGCGATGGGGCAAAAAAGCAGGCGCCAAAGGAAGAGGCGCTCGCGAGCGATGCCACTTTCTCGGATTTTCGAATCTCCCAGCTTGAATCGGCAAACAGAACGCTAATTACCGTCGCTCCAAATGACCCACTTGAGAAAGCAGTGTCATTAATGTTAGCGCATGATTTCTCTCAGTTGCCAGTGTTAAACAGCGCAAGAACTATTATTGGCGTTATTTCGTGGAAGTCCATTGGATCAAAACTCGCCGTTGTTGGGATAGGACATCTTGTCAAGGATTTTGTTAATGAGTGCACAGTTGTTGAGCATGATCGACCAATTTTTGAGGTATACGATCTAATATACAGGGACGAATTCGTAGTAGTTAGAGCGGAGGATAGGACTTTTTCTGGTATTGTAACTACTTCGGATCTTGCAGACGAGTTTAGGAAGGTCTCCGAGGCATTTTTGGTCTTGGGCGAAATCGAAAGGAATATAAGAAGGCTCTTGGATAGGTGGAACACTCTATCCGAGGAAAGAATATGCGAAATTTGCAATATCCCAAAGTTTGACGGGTTCCACAAGCTTACTTTTGGTGGTTATTTACGAATAATTGAGAATGACGAGTTTTGGTCAAGCATTCCTTTCAAATTGCATAGAAAGACGTTTGTGGACCTAATGGATAATATCCGCATAACCAGAAATAGCGTGATGCATTTCAACCCAGATCCAAGCTCTGAGAAGGAGCTCCGGCAAATGCGGAATTTCTCGGGCCTGCTACAGAAGTTGATTGGATTCCATCAGTCATGACGACCCGCATCGACCGCCGCATGGCCAAGCTGAAAGCCGAGGGCCGCCCGGCGCTCGTCACCTATTTCATGGGCGGCGACCCCGACTACGACACCTCTTTAGCCATCATGAAGGCGCTGCCTGGCGCAGGCAGCGACGTCATCGAGCTCGGCATGCCGTTTTCCGATCCGATGGCCGACGGCCCGGCCATCCAGGCGGCGGGCCTCAGGGCGCTGAAAGGCGGCCAGACGCTGGTCAAGACGCTGAAGATGGCGTCGGAATTCCGCACCGCCGACAACGAGACGCCGATCGTGCTGATGGGCTACTACAACCCGATCTACATCTACGGCGTCGAGCGTTTCCTTGCCGATGCCAAGGCCAGCGGCATCGACGGGCTGATCGTCGTCGACCTGCCCCCGGAAATGGACGAGGAGCTCTGCATTCCGGCGCTGAAGGCGGGCATCAACTTCATCCGCCTGGCGACGCCGACCACCGACGACAGGCGCCTGCCCAAGGTTTTGGAGAACACCTCCGGCTTCGTCTACTACGTCTCGATGACCGGCATCACCGGCTCAGCGCTGGCCGACACCGCCAAGGTGGCGGCGGCGGTCAAGCGCATCAAGGGCCATACCGCGCTGCCGGTCTGCGTCGGCTTCGGCGTCAAGACCGCCGAGCAGGCGCGCACCATCGGCGCCTCGGCCGACGGCGTCGTCGTCGGCACCGCGATCGTCAACGCGGTCGCCAACGTGCTGGGGCCGAAGGGCGAAAAGACCGCCGATCCGGCCGAGGCTGTGGCCACGCTGGTCAGCGGCCTTGCCCAGGGCGTCCGTTCGGCCCGCCTTGCTGCCGCCGAATAGTTTTCCTAGATCTGGTTTTGTGCATGCCGTTGTCCCAAAACCGGGTATCACATTTGGGCGGCACGCATAATTCCTCGTCAGGACGGGAGCCGAAGCGATGAACTGGATCACCAATTACGTCCGCCCGAAGATCAATTCGATGCTCGGTCGGCGCACCGACATGCCCGAGAATCTCTGGATCAAGGATCCCGAGACCGGCGAGATGGTGTTCCACAAGGATCTCGAATCCAACCAGTTCGTCATCCCGTCGTCCGGCCATCACATGAAGATCTCGGCCAAGGAGCGGCTGAAATATTTCTTCGACGACGGCAAATACGAGACGCTCGAAAATCCCAAGGTCGTGCAGGATCCGCTGAAGTTCCGCGACGAGAAGCGCTACACCGACCGGCTGAAGGACGCCAAGGCCAAGACCGGCCTGGAGGACGCGATCGTCAATGCGCTGGGCAGCATCGACGGACTGCCTGTGGTGGTCACCGTGCAGGATTTCGCCTTCATGGGCGGCTCGCTCGGCATGGCTGCCGGCGACGCCATCGTCCATGCGTTCGAGGTCGCCCTGCAGCGCAAGCGGCCGCTGATCCTGTTTGCCGCTTCCGGCGGCGCCCGCATGCAGGAAGGCATACTCTCGCTGATGCAGTTGCCGCGCACCACGGTCGGCGTCGACCGGCTGAAGGAAGCCGGCCTGCCCTATATCGTCGTGCTGACCAATCCGACCACCGGGGGCGTCACCGCTTCCTATGCCATGCTGGGCGACGTCCACATCGCCGAGCCCGGCGCGCTGATCGGCTTTGCCGGGCCGCGCGTCATCGAGCAGACCATCCGCGAAAAGCTGCCCGACGGCTTCCAGCGCTCCGAATATCTGATGGAGCACGGCATGGTCGACATGGTGGTGTCGAGGCTGGAGATGCGCCAGACCATCGCGCGGCTTCTGAAGATGCTGCTCAAGCTGCCGCAGGAAGAAAAGCCGCTCGAGCCCGAGATCCTGCCGCCGGCGCTCGCCCACCAGGAAGCGCGGCCGCAGGCCTGACGCGACACTGAACGCTGCGAGGCGCGATTGCGCGCACCGTCCGGTGCTGTAGCTTTTTGATTTGCGCATGATCCTTTCCGAAACCGATTTCCGGTTTCGGGGTCATGCGCTAGGATTCGTCCATGACAACGCTTGCCGCCGACCGCGAAATCGAAAGCCTGATGGCGCTTCACCCGAAGGGCTTCGACCTTTCGCTCGACCGCATCACGCGGCTGCTCGAACGTCTCGGCAATCCGCAGGAGCTGATCCCACCGGCGATCCACATTGCCGGCACCAACGGCAAGGGCTCCTGCGCCGCCTTCTCGCGCACGCTGCTCGAAGCGGCCGGTCACCTCGTCCATGTGCACACCTCGCCGCACCTGGTGAACTGGCACGAGCGCTACCGCCTCGCCGCCGAGGGCGGCGGCAAGCTGGTCGACGATCAGGTCTTCGCCGATGCCATCGCCCGCGTCGCGGCGGCCAATCAGGGCCAGAAGATCACCGTCTTCGAGATCCTCACCGCCGTCACCTTCCTCTTGTTCGCGGAGCATCCGGCCGAAGCGGCCATCATCGAGGTCGGCCTTGGCGGCCGCTTCGACGCCACCAATGTCATCGCCCGGCCGGCGGTGTCGGTGATCATGCCGGTGTCGATGGACCATGAGGCCTATCTCGGCGACCGCGTCGAGCTGATCGCCGCCGAAAAGGCCGGCATCATCAAGCCCGGCTGCTCGGTTGTCATCGGCGCGCAGGAAAGCGAGACGGCGCTGCAGGTGCTGATCGAGACCGCCGAGCGGCTCGACTGCCCGACCTTCGTCTACGGCCAGGATTTCCTCGCTTTCGAGGAAAACGGCCGCATGGTCTACCAGGACGAGGACGGGCTGATGGACCTGCCGCCGCCGCGCCTGCCGGGGCGCCACCAGTTCGCCAATGCGGCCGCGGCGATCGCCGCGATCAAGGCCGCCGGCTTCGACATCAGCCATCGCGCCGCCGAAAAGGCTATGGCCAGCGTCGCCTGGCCCGGCCGCATGCAGAAGCTGGCGCAAGGCAAGTTGGCCGAATTGGCGCCGAAGGGCGCCGACATCTGGCTCGACGGCGGTCACAATCCGGGCGCCGGCATCGTCATCGCCGAGGCGCTCGCCGAGCAGGAAGAGAAGCACCCGCGGCCGCTGTTCCTGATCTCCGGCATGATCAACACCAAGGACCAGAGCGGCTATTTCCGTGCCTTCAAGGGGCTCGCCCGGCATGTCTATACGGTGCCGGTGAGCCTCAGCGACGCCGGCGTGCCGAATGACGAGCTGGCGCTGCGCGCCGCCGAAGCCGGCCTGTCGGCGGAACCCGTCAGCTCCGTCGCCAGCGCGCTGATGCTGCTGCGCGACACCTGGGACGGTCCGCCGCCGCGCATCCTGATCGGCGGCTCGCTTTACCTGGCCGGCGCGGTGCTGGCCGAAAACGGCACGCCGCCGACCTGAGGCAGGGTTGCGACCTGTTCTGACCGCAAGGAGCCCGTCGTGATCAAGGTCAAGCAACTCGCCCATGTCTGCATCTTCGCGCATGACCTGGAAGCGACGCGCAGCTTCTACCGCGACGTGCTCGGCATGGACACAAGGTTCAATTTCCTGCGCGACGGCACGGTTTTCGGCTTTTACCTCGATTGCGGCGGCCGCAGCCATGTCGAGGTGTTTCAGAACGACGAGGCCAGATACAGCGATCGCAACCAGATCAACCATTTCTGCCTGGAAGTGGAAAACATCGACGCGGCGATCGCCCATATCAGGTCGAAGGGCGTCGAGGTCACATCGAAGAAGCTCGCCTGCGACGATACATTTCAGGCCTGGATCCGCGATCCGAACGGCGTGAAGATCGAGCTGTTCGAATACACCGCCAAAAGCGCGCAATTTACCGGCGGCGATCGCATCGCCGACTGGTGACTTCCGCGCGCCGTCTATGGACTATTTCAGCTCGATCTCGATGAAGGCGTATTCGCTGTCATTGGCGCTGATGACGTCGTGCTCGACGCCCTCCTTGCGGAAATAGGGCGCCCCCTTCTTCATCTCGGCGAAGGATTCGCCGTCCTTGGTCAGCAGCTTCACCTTGCCGTCCATCAGCGGCACGATGACATAGTCATGGCCATGGCGGTGCCAGCCGGTGTTGTCGCCGGGCTGGAAGCGGTATTCGGTGACGATGACGCGCTCGTTGTCGATGAAGACGGTGGCCTTGGCTGTTCCGGTCATGATGTTCTCCTGTCCGTCCCAAGCAGACGACATGCGGGCATAGCACACGAGGGCCAGAAGGCGCCGAGACATGGCGCCAAAGAAAAAGCCCGGCGCGATGGCCGGGCTCGTCCTTTGAAACTTTTCGATTGGCTCAGGCGAGGCTGCCGTTGATCCAGTGCGACAGAGCGGTCTTGGGCGCCGCGCCGACCTTCATGTCGGCGACTTCGCCGCCCTTGAAGATCATCAGCGTCGGGATCGAGCGCACGCCGAACTGGGCGGCAAGCTCCGGATTCTCGTCGATGTTGAGCTTGGCGATCTTCACCTTCGAGCCAAGCTCCTTGGCGATGTCTTCCAGCGCCGGGGCGATCATCTTGCAGGGGCCGCACCATTCGGCCCAGAAATCCACCACGACCGGCTCCTTGGCGTTGAGCACATCGGCCTGGAAATTGCTCTTGTCGACCTTGACGGTGGTCATGCGGAAATCCTTTCGACAACTCGGGTTACACCAAATGTGGTGGTGGCAGCGGCCTAATTCAAGCAGTTCTTGTGTCACGCTCCCGTGAGTCGGGCAAGGGCATCGTCAAGAGCACGCGCCGGCAGCTCGATCAGCCTTGGCGCCTCGGTGAACAGCAGCACGGCCCGGACCGCGCGGCCGGGATAGAGCGGCTGAAGCAGTGCCCGATAGAGCGCGAGCTGCAGCACATAGGCAGGCGGCACCTCCTCCAGCGTCGCCGGCGCCGGCCGGTTGGTCTTGTAGTCGACGATCGACACGCTGTGCCCAGAGATCGCCAGCCGGTCGATCTTGCCGGAGATCGAGCGCAGCTTTCCCTTCACCTCGAGGCTGCCCATGACCGCGACTTCGGCGCGCGATGCGGGCGCGAACAATGCGGTGAAGCGGGGATCGGCGAGGATCGCCATCACGGCTGCCAGCGCTTTGCCGCGCTCTGCTTCCGGCCAGCCGGCGCCGGCGCGCGCCAGATAACGTTCCGCGGCGTCCTGACGCTCGCCTTCAGCGATCGAAGGTAGCATTTGCAGCAATTTGTGCAGCGCCAGCCCGCGCAGGACGGCGAAACCGGGCTCTGCCTCGGCATCCAGTACCGGCGAGCGCGTGTCGGTCACCGTCTGCTTGGCTTCGTCGATCAGCGCCGAGGCGCCGGAGGGCGACAGAGGCCGCGGCAGCTCCTCATAGGGCGGCAACGGGCGGAACAGGTTTTCCGGCAGCAGCGCGGCATGCTGCACCGGGCTTGCCGATCCGGCCGCCACCAACGCCACCGGCGGCAGCTTGGTCATATGGAAGCGGTGCACTGCAACCTCGTCCGTCGCCGGGTGCCGGCGCTCCCCGCTTTCCGGCGTGCCGATCAGCGCCCGGCTGACGATCGCATGCCAGGTGCCGGTGCTCGGCGCGCGCTTGCCGTGATAGCCGCAG
Organism: Mesorhizobium sp. M4B.F.Ca.ET.017.02.2.1; assembly: GCF_003998955.1. NCBI lineage: Bacteria > Pseudomonadati > Pseudomonadota > Alphaproteobacteria > Hyphomicrobiales > Phyllobacteriaceae > Mesorhizobium > Mesorhizobium sp. M4B.F.Ca.ET.017.02.2.1. The sequence goes on from NZ_RZOF01000060.1 coordinate 15,204, forward strand.
ACGACCAGCCGGTCCTCGGCCCGTGTCATGCCGACATAGAGCAGACGGCGGTATTCGTCGTCGGCAAGCTCCCTTGCATGCGCGGCCGCGGCTTTCGAAAAGCTATTGGCAACGTCGCTCGCCGAGCGCCAGAGATAGCCCTTGCCCCCAAGATGCTCGCCCGAACCCTCGAACGGCATCAGGCGCGGCAGATGCTGGTCGCTGAACGGCGCCGAACCGCCATCGACCAGGAAGACGACAGGCGCCTCCAGGCCCTTGGCTGCGTGCACGGTCATGACGCGCACCTCGTCGCGGGTCTGGTCCATCTCGCGCTTGATCTCTGGCCCGCTGCTTTCCAGCGTTGCCAGGAAAGCCTCCAGCCCCGGCAGGCCTGTGCGCTCCTCAGCAAGGCAGAAGCTCAGGAATTCATCGATGATATCGCCGGCCTCCGGCCCGAGCCGCGCGATCATCTTCTTGCGCAGACCGTCGCGGGCAAGTGCGGCGGCGTAGAATTCGAACACCGGCTTGAAGGCTGCCTCGTCCGTCCAGGCGTCCAGCTGGGCGACAATGCCGGCCAGCACGGCGTCCTCGCCACCGTGCCTGCGAAGCGAAGCGATCAGCGAAAGACCCGTCGGCCGTCCGTTGGCCAGCCAAAAGAGCCGCTCCTCGGACACGTCGAAGATCGGGCTGCGCAGCACGGCCGCCAGCGACAGGTCATCCTCAGGCTGGATGAGGAAATGGCCGAGCGCGATCAGGTCCTTCACCGCGATGTGCCCGGGCAGGCTCAGCCGGTCGGCGCCGGCGACCGGGATCTGCCGGTTCTTCAGGCTGCGCGACAAAGCATGGACGAAGCGGTCGCGCTTGCGCACCAGGACAAGGATGTCGCCGGCCGTCAGCCTGCGGCCCTTGCCCTCGAGGACCTCGCCGTCCCGGAGCCAGGCTTGGATCGTCGCAGCCACATGCTCGGCCACCCGCACCGCCGGCGCGCTGGCATGGTTGACCGGCAAAGTCCAGTCGTCCGGTTCCTCGACCGCGTCGGCGCCGATCGACGGCCACACCTCGACATAGCCCGGCGCGTCGGTGCGGATCGCCTTGTGGCTGAGCGGATCGGGGTCGTGGCTGATGCCCCGCCTGACGCCCGGGTCGGCAAAGACGCGGTCGACGGCGGCCAGCACATCGTCGCTGGAGCGGAACGACCAGGTCAGCTTGAGGTCGGCGAAAGAGGCTTCTGCGTCGCGCACGCGACCGGCAAACAAAAGCCTGCTCTCGGCAAAGGAATCGGGTGCGGCGCCCTGGAAGGAATAGATGGACTGCTTTTCGTCGCCGACGGCGAACATCGTGCGCCGCACCGTCTCGCGCTGGCCGAGGCCGGCGAAGAACTCCTCCGTCAGCTTCTTCACCACCTCCCACTGGTCGGGGCTGGTGTCCTGCGCCTCGTCGAGCAGGATGTGGTCGATGCCCTGGTCGAGCTTGAACTGCACCCAGGGGCCGGCATCGGGCCGCGACAAAAGGGCGACGGTGCGGGTGATCAGATCGTTGAAGTCGAGGAAGCCGCGGCTTCGCTTCAGCTGCTCGTAGCGGGCGATCAGCCAGCGGGCGATGGTCAGCGCCGCCGCCGTGCCTTCGAGCATCCGAAACAGCGCCAGCCGGTCCGACACCTCGAGGATCGCCTTGGCCGCGGCCAGATAGCGCTCCGGCAGGTCGGGCAGCCGGTCGACGAGTGCCTTCTTGAAGGTCTTTGCCGGCTCGTAAGCGTCGCCATCGGCCTTCAGGAAGGCCTTGCCGAGCAACTGCAGCCTGCGGATCGGGTCGGCTTCGGCAAACGCCAGCCGGGCATAGGGCAGGATGTTGTTCAGCACGATGCGCGCATCGGCCGTTTCCGCGGCGCGCGCGAAGCCGGCGAAATAGTCTGGCAGGAAACCGGGCAATGGCCAGAGCGAGGCGGCGATGTCGTCGGCCGTCAGGCCTGGCCTGAAGCGGAATTCGGCGAACAGCGGCCGGAAGTCCTCGCCCAGCCCCGACAGGAAGGCGCGCAGCCCATCGCGCTTGTTCACGATCTCCGAGAGTAGCGCGTCGAGGCCTGCCTCGCCGCCGCGCTCCAGCACCGTGGCGAAGGCCTCGGCCAGTCCTTCGGCGCCGGCGCCGGCGCCAGAGATCATGTCGCGGCGGGCATCGGCGAACAGCGACGCTTCCATCTGCGGATCGAGCATCTCGAAATGCGCAGGAATGTTGGCTTCCAGCGGGAACTGGTGCAGCACCGATTCGCAGAAGGCGTGGATCGTCTGGATCTTCAGCCCGCCCGGCGTCTCCAGTGCTTCGGCGAACAGCCGCCGCGCGCGGCGCATCGTGTCGGCGTCGGCGCGGCGGCCGTCAAGCGTCGCGATCCGCGCGGCGAGCTCGGCGTCACCGAGCGAGGTCCATTCCGACAGCGTCGAAAACACCCGGTTCGACATGTTGGCGGCGGCGGCGCGCGTATAGGTCAGGCAGAGGATTTTCGACGGATCGGTGCCGTTGAGCAGCAGCCGAATGACGCGCTGCGCCAGCACATGCGTCTTGCCCGAGCCGGCATTGGCCGACACCCAGGCCGAATTCAGCGGGTCGGAAGCGCGTGCCTGGCTGGCAGCGGTGTCGCTGGGGATCGGGTAGGCCTTCTTCATGCCTCCCCTGCCTCGTCGTCGCTATCGCCGCCGGCCGACCATTCGAGCACGCGCGCGAGATGGTCGTAGTCGCCATCGGCCTCGCCCTCGCGGAACGGCAGCGCGCGCGACAGATAGCCGGTTGTCGGGTCGGCATAGTGGAAGAGCAGCTTCTCCAGCCGTGCCCAGGCCTCCTCGGCGAGCTCATTGGCGGTCCTGGGCTTGCGGTTGTACTCGAGGATCGATTCCTCGAACACGTCGCCATTGGGCTTCAGCCGCACGAAGGCGAGCTGCGAGGGCTCAGCTGTGCCGAGCGCCTTGAAGGCGCCGCGCCTGAGCAGCGCGCCTTCCAGCGCCAGCTGTGGCGAAAGCAGCGTGTGCGCCTGCGCCTTCGATGGCGAGGAGCCGGTTTTGTAGTCGAGTATGTCGGCCATGCCGCCGGCCAGCAGGTCGATGCGATCGGCATAGCCGGACAGCGTCACCCCGGTGCGGCCGACCACGGTCTTCTCGGCTCGTTCCTCGGCATAGCGTTGGGCGACGGCGTCGGCGCGGCCATGCTCCCATTCGATGATGTTAGCGGCGAGCTTTTCGAAGCGCGGCCACCACACCGCCTCAATGTCCGGCGGCAGCGCGGCTTCCGCAAAGCAGGCCCGGCCGGCTTCGAGAAGACCTGCCAGCGCGTCCGGCTGGCGCGGATCGGCGATCCTCGCTGAGAATAGATGCAGGATGGCGTGGAACAGCGTGCCGCGCTCGGCCGCTCCGGGATCGCGGATGACGGGATCGAGCGGCATCAGGCCGAGGATCCGCCTGGCATAAACGGCATAGGGGTCGCGGCGCAGCGTCTCGATCTCGGTGACCGAGAAATGCTGCGGCCGCACGCCGAGCGGCGGCCTCGGCTGCGGCCGTGGCGCGAAATCCTGCCGCTCGCCGGCATCGAGCGCGCGCGCCCAGGCGAGCAGCGCCTCGCCGCGCCGCAAGGGCGCTGCCGCATGCTCCTTGCCGATGAAGGTCAGCATGCGCTGCAGCCAGCGCGACGGCACCGCCGGCGCGTCGCCGGAGCGGGCCGAGCGCGTCAGCACCACCTCTTTCGCGCCCATCGCCATCTGGAAGTCGTGCGCGGCAAGGCCGATGCGCCGTTCCGGCGGCTCGAGATCGATGCCGGTCTTCATCAGCCGCGACATGAAGCGGTCGCTCTCCGGCTTGCGCGGCCACACGCCTTCGTTGAGCCCGCCAATGACGAGCGTGTCGACGCTTTGCAGCCGCGCCTCCAGCGCGCCCCAGATGGCGATGTTGCGGTCGGTGCCTTGCGCCGGCTTGACCATTTCGGGCGCGATCAGCGCGTCCATCACGTCCGGCCATTCGGCTGCCGCGAAGGCGAACGGCACCGAAGCGGCGACAAGGCCGCGCATGAGTTCGGCGAGCTTCTCGCCGGCGTCGCCGGCATAGAGTTGCGCCAGGCCGCCATCGGCTGCCCGGCCAAAGTTCTCCAGCGCAACAACGCTTGCATGCGTCAAGGCGGCGAGGTCGGCATCCTGTTCGCCGCGAAAGGCGGTGAGCGGCGCAAGCGCCTCGGCCAGGCGGGCAAGCATGTCCCGCGCCTCGTCGAGGCCGCGCGCCGACAGCCGCGAGAGCCAGAAGGGCGGGCGGCTGTCGCCGAGACCCGAAAGGCGGGCCTCGAAAAGCAACGCCAGCGAGGCCGCGTCCGGCCGCCCGGTGCCGCCGCGCAATGCCACCAGCTCGACGATTTCCGCCGCATGGCGCACGCGCCCACGGTCGAGGCCGAGGCCAAGCAGCGGGTGCTTCAGCAGCGACAACAGGCCGACCGGATCGCCAGGCCGGAATGCGGCCTGCAGCGCCAGCCTGAGCAGGCTCGCCGCCGGCGTGTTGGCGAGCGGCGTGCCGCCGGAATCGTCGGCGACGACGCCGAAGCGCTTGAGCTCGACAGAGACGCGCCGCGCCAGCGCGCGGTCGCCGGTGACAAGTGCTGCGCGCCGGGCCGGCTCCTCGACGGCGCGCTTCAGCGCGATCGCGATCGCCACTGCCTCGTCGCGCTCGCTTGCGGCTTCCACCAGCGTCACGCCGGCCAGGGCTTGGCCTATGGCCTCGCCTTCGAAACCGGGGCGGGTCGCGGTCCACAATTCGGTGGTTTCGGCCGGTCGCAGTGCTTCGCCGACAAGCGCCGCGCGCAGCGAAAGCGCCCGGTCGGCAGCGACGATCTCCTCGACATCGGTGCGCAGCACGCCGATGCCGCCGATCAGCTTCGCCAGGCCGTATTGCGGATGGCCGAGCGTAGCCGGCCGCGCGCCGGGTGCTGAAATCGCGGCGAAGGATGCCTCATCCAGCCCTTTGTCGAGGCCGGGCAGCACGACCGCGCCGTTAGGCAGGCCGGCGATCACCCCGAGCAGTTCGGCAGTCGCCGGAATGGAGCCGGTCGAGCCTGCGGCGATCACCGGTCCGGCCGGCGGATTGCGCTTCAGCCGCGCCGCCTCCAGCCGGATCAGCGCGCTGCGGTGCGCGGCCGGATTGGAGAGGCTGCGCTCCTCCAGCAGCCTTGGCCAGTGGTCGGTGACGATGCCGAGGAAATCGAGCGTCACCTGCCACCAGCCGGCGAGGTTGCCGCTGACCAGCCCGGCGAGCTTCGCCCAATCCGTACCTTCGGTCTCGATTTCGTCCATCAGCCGGGCAAGGTCGCGCGCCAGCCAGATGGCGTCGGCCGCCGAGGTCGGCACCACGAATTCCTCATTGAAGCGCGCCGCGACATGCGCCGGCAGGCTCTCCTTCCACGCCCGCACCAGCGGCGCCAGCAACAGCAAGCGTTCCTGCGCCGCGATCGGCGGCGCCAGATCGATTGCCGGCGCCGCCTCGGTGTCGAAGGCGGCCTCGTCCTCGTCGAACTCGCCGAGCGGCCGCACCGTCGGCAGAATGGCCGAGCGACCTCCCAGGATGTCGACGAAGGCGCCGCGCAATGCCCGCGCCGCGCGCCGCGTCGGCACATAGAGCGTGACGTCGGCGAGCGCCAGCGGGTCGCCCTCGAAGCGGAAGCCGGGGACAAGCCGGCCGGCCAGCAAGGCTTCAGCCAGCGTCGGCAGAAACGGCGCTCCGGGCGGGATCGAGAAAACGCGGCGCGAGCCGCTCATATCGCTTTCGCGAGGGCGCCGGCGACTGCCGCCTCGGCGAGCGGAATGGCGTCGGGCGTGCCGACGGTGATCCAGCGGCCCTGCATCGCCATCCCGAACAGCCGTCCGGCGCCGATCGCCGTGTCGAAATAGGCGTTGAGTGAATGCGGGCCCGTCGGCGCGTCCTTGAAGATGCGCGGGTGGACAATCGCAGCCCCGGCATAGATCAGGCCGGCCGGATCGCCTTTCGAGCGCTGCAGGGCGCCGTCCGGCGCCACCAGGAAATCGGTGCCGACGCAATGCCCGGTGGCGGAATCGAGATCGGCTAGCATCAGCAGAATATCCATTCTGGCAGCGTCCCATGCAAGGGAAAGGCGCTGGAGGCTGGGCTGGCCGCTGTCGATCCAGAACGTGTCGGCGTTGATGATGTAGAAGGGCTCTTGTCCCAGCGCGGGCAGCGCCCTGACGATGCCGCCCGCCGAGTCCAGCAGCATCTCGCGCTCGTCGGAGATGAGGATCCTCGGCGCCTTGCGGCCGGCGACATGGGCGATGATCTGGTCCGGAAGATAATGAACGTTGACGATCGCCCTATCGACACCGGCGCTCGCCAGGCTGTCCAGCCCCCAGTCGAGCAGCGTCTTGCCGGCGATTTCCACCAGCGGCTTCGGCATCGTGTCGGTGATCGGCCGCATGCGCTTTCCAAGCCCGGCGGCGAGCACCATTGCGGTCCTGGGGGTTGCGGTCACAGCGGTCGTTCTTCCAGCAGGCCATGGGCGGCGTAGAAGTCGTGTAGCCCGGAGAGTGCCGGGTGCGCCAGCGCTCTTCTGAGATAGTCGCGGATGCGCGGCAGGTGCTTGAGGTAGAAGGGCTTGCCGTCGCGCTTTTCGAGCCGCACGAAAATGCCGAGGATCTTCGAATTGCGCTGCGCCGCCATGATCGCGTAGGCCTCCCGGAACGCCGCCTCGTCGAAGGCGCCGGCGGCGTGGCGCGCCGCGATATAGGCATCGAGCGTCCGCTTCTCGATCTCAGGCGAGATGGTGACGCGGGCGTCCATGGCGAGCGAGGCGACGTCATAGGCGGCGGGGCCGATCAGCGCGTCCTGGACATCGACGACGCCGAGCCGGTCGTGACCGGTGCGGTCGCCGCGCCAGATGATATTGGGCGAATGGAAATCCCGCAGCATCAGCGTGTATTGGCTGCCCTCGAGCCGGTCGAGCACCTTGTTCCATTCGTTATGGTAGCCGGCCAGCAACGCATTGCCCGCCGGCTTGCCGGTCAGCATCGGCACATACCAGTCGACCAGGAGATCGGCTTCGATCAGCATCGCCTCGCGATCGAAGGGCGGCACGTCGTGGAAGATGCCGGGCGCGGCCTCCATCCTGTCGGACCAGGCCTTGCCGTGCATCATCGCCAGCAGCTCGCCCGCCGCGGCATAGCGCTCGGCGATCGGCTCGCCGTTCTGGCCCAGGAACCCTTCTGCGCCGAGATGCTCGAGCAGCAGGAAGCCTTGCTCCAGGTCCTGCGCGTGGATCTCCGGCACGCTGACGCCGGCGGCGTGCAGCGCCTTGTCGATGGCGACGAAGGCGGTGACGGACTGCGCGGTGTGGGCGATGACCGCATAGGGCTTGCCGTCGCGCACCGGCGGGCCGAGCACCAGCCGCGGCGAGTTCATCAGCACGCGCGGCGCGATGCCGGCGAGCGAAACGATCTCATAGGAGCGGGCGGAAGCATCGCCGACGAAGAAGCGCCTGGCGGCTTCGCCCCAGCCGGCCGTGGCCAGGAAATCGCGCATCGCCAGCGAGCGCGCCGCGCGATCGAAGGCAGCGCCCTGTCCCGACAGTTTCGCCAGGCGGCCGTCGCCCTGGTGGACGAGCTCGATCCAGACCGTGCCATCGAGCAGAGCGGCCTCGGCGCGTTCCGGCCATTCGACCAGGGCCGCCCCCCCTTGCGCCAGTGCGTCGTCGAAGGCGAGTTCGTCGAGTTCGCTCGCCGAAGACAGGCGGTAGAGATCGAAATGATGCACGGGAAGGCGCGTCTCGTAGCTCTGCACCAGCGTGAAGGTCGGGCTCGGCACGTCGAGGCCGGCATCGTCGGCCAGCGCCCGGATCAGCGCCCGCGCCAGCGTCGACTTGCCGGCGCCGAGATCGCCCTTGAGCGCCAGCACGTCGCCCGGGCGCAGCGCCATCGCCAAGTCTTCACCCAGCCTTGCCGTGGCGGCTTCGTCGGCGAGAAAACGCTCCAGCCCTGCCATGAGGCCCGCTACTCGGCCGCGGCGCGAATGCCCGAAGGCGCGGCGGGGGGGGGGCAGCAGAAGGTGGGGCCC
>NZ_RZOF01000610.1:0-1400 GCF_003998955.1 Mesorhizobium sp. M4B.F.Ca.ET.017.02.2.1
CGATCGAGAAAGCCCGCGCCACCGGCGCGCTGGTCATCTTCATCGCCGATCCGCTCGGCCTGACGCTGACCGACACGCCAGCCAAGCTCGGCGCCGACATCGCCGTTGGCCCGATGCAGCGCTTCGGCGTGCCGATGGGTTTTGGCGGCCCGCATGCCGCCTATTGCGCCGTTTCCGACAAGTTGACCCGGCTGATGCCTGGCCGCCTCGTCGGCCAGTCGACCGACAGCAAGGGGCGTCCCGGTTACCGGCTGGCGCTGCAGACGCGCGAGCAGCACATCCGCCGCGACAAGGCGACCTCCAACATCTGCACCGCCCAGGCGCTACTCGCCAACATGGCGACCGCCTATGCGATCTGGCATGGTCCGGCCGGCCTGCAGGCGATCGCCGAGCGCATCCATGGGCTCGCCAGCCGCCTGGCTGCCGGCCTGACCGCGTCGGGTGTTTCCGTGCTCGGCGCCAGCCGCTTCGACACGGTGACGGTCGAAGTGAAGGGCAAGGCGAAATCGATCGCCGCCGCCGCCGAGAAGATCGGCCGGCTGCTGCGCGTCATCGACGCCGACCATGTCGGCATCGCCTTCGACGAAACCTCGACCGAGGCCGACCTCGAGGCGATCGCCGCGCTGTTCGGCGCCAAGGCCGCCGCGGCGGCCGATCGCACCGTGCCGGGTAAACCGCGCGGCAAGGAGTTTTTGACCCAGCCGGTCTTCCACGAGAACCACTCCGAGACCGACATGATGCGCTTCCTGCGCCGGCTGGCCGACAAAGACCTTGCGCTCGACCGCGCCATGATCCCGCTGGGATCCTGCACCATGAAGCTCAACGCTGCGCCCGAAATGATGCCGGTCAGCTGGCCGAGCGTCGCCAACCTGCATCCCTTCGCGCCTGCCAGCCATTCGGCAGGCTATCGCGCCATGGTCGGCGAACTGGAGGGCTGGCTGTCGGAGATCACCGGCTTCGACGCGGTCAGCCTGCAGCCCAATGCCGGCAGCCAGGGCGAATATGCCGGACTGCTCGCCATCCGCGCCTATCACCGCTCGCGCGGCGAAAGCCATCGCACCGTATGCCTGATCCCCTCCTCCGCGCATGGCACCAATCCGGCAAGCGCGGCGATGGCGGGAATGAGCGTCGTCGTCGTGCGCTGCCTGGAGGACGGCAATATCGACATGGACGATATGAGGGCCAAGGCCAACGAGCATTCCAAAAATCTCGCGGCGCTGATGTTCACCTATCCCTCGACGCATGGCGTTTACGAGGAAGGCGCGCGCCACCTCTGCGCCCTCATCCACGAACATGGCGGCCAGGTCTATTTCGATGGCGCCAACCTCAACGCCCTGGTCGCCCTCGCCCGTCCCGCCGACATCGGCGCCGACGTCTGCCATATGAACCTGCACAAGACC
>NZ_RZOF01000611.1:0-1385 GCF_003998955.1 Mesorhizobium sp. M4B.F.Ca.ET.017.02.2.1
TCCATGATCCGCCGCTTCGACATCACCGCGTCGAAATAGACGGCGAGCGGCAGTTCGACCACCTTGCGCACTGTGCCCAGCGGCCGCGACCAGAGGAAGAGATTCTTCACCGTCTGCATGGTGATGGTCGAGGCGCCGCGCGTTGCCTCGCCGGCCAGCGCGTCGTCGACGACGCCGCGCAATTCGCCGAGATCGACGCCGCGGTGGAAGCAGAACTGCCCGTCCTCCGACATGACCACCGAATGCGCCAGCACCGGCGACACGTCGTCGATGGAAACCCAGCGCCGGTCGTAGCCGGAGAAGGTCGCGAGGTCCTTCAGCATCAGCGTCGACACCGGATGCACGAAGGACGGCAGATAGAGGAAGGTCAGCACCACCGGTATCACCGCCAGGATGGCGGCAACGACCAGGGAGCGCCGGCCCAGGCGCTTGAGACCGACGCGGTTCAGGCGCCTCGGCCGCGCCATGTCCAGTCCTTCGATTTCATGATCGACGATCGGTTCCGTCAAGCCGCCCCACCCGTGCCATCAGCTCAACCGGCATAATGGCACGCGGCTTCTTGCGCAATGTCTGAGTGTCGGCTACCGCTCCCGGCCATGGCGAAAGACGAAGAAATCGCGTTCGAAACCGCACTTCTGACACGCGCAGCGGCAATCGAGGCGCTGCTCAGGCGGCTTCTCGATGCGCGCGCACTGTCCGGCGAGATCGCCCGGCCGGAGCGGCTGATGGCGGCCATGCGCCATGGCGTGTTGAACGGCGGCAAGCGCCTGCGCCCTTTTCTGGTCATGGAAAGCGCGGCGCTCTTTTCCGCCGATGGCGAGGCGGCATCGCGCGTCGCGGCGGCGCTCGAATGCGTGCATTGCTATTCGCTGATCCATGACGATCTGCCGGCCATGGACAATGACGATCTGCGCCGCGGCCAGCCGACCGTGCACCGGGCCTTCGACGACGCCACCGCCATCCTTGCCGGCGACGCGCTGCTGACGCTTGCCTTCGACATCCTCGCCGACGAGGCGACCGTGCTGCCCGTGGAACGCCGGGCGGCGCTGGTGCTGGCACTTGCCCGCGCCGCCGGCATTGGCGGCATGGTCGGCGGGCAGATGCTCGATCTCGATGCCGGCCGCAATCCACCGGACGAGGCCGGCATCATCCGGCTGCAGGCGATGAAGACCGGCGCCTTGATCCGCTTTGCCTGCGAGGCCGGCGCCATCGTCGCCGGCGCGCCGCCGGAAGACCGCGAGCGGCTGGCCGAATTCGGCTCGGCGATCGGGCTCGCCTTCCAGCTTGCCGACGACCTGCTCGACCTGACGGCGGATGCGCACCAGATGGGCAAGGCGACCGGCAAGGACGCCGCCGCCGGCAAGGCGACGCTGGTCGCCCTGCAC
>NZ_RZOF01000612.1:0-1382 GCF_003998955.1 Mesorhizobium sp. M4B.F.Ca.ET.017.02.2.1
CGCACGGTCGTCTCGTCGCAGGCCCAAATCTTCTTGGTGCCGCCGGCGTTGTAGGTGATGAAACTTTCGACCGGGTCGCTGCCGATCGTGGCGCGCTTGACCGAGCCGCCGCGCATCACGATGCCGGTCGACGTCGGCAGCCAGTTCTCAAGCGTCTGAGCCGAGAACGGCTTGGACTTCACCAGGCTCTGGTTGGTCACCCAGCCAACGACCGGCGCGCCGAACGTGAAGGGCTGCGCCATGGCGCGCGCAGGGGCCGGAACGGCTTTCCGGCGACCTGGAAAACGCTCGTACCTCACGCTGCACCTGTGACCTTGCCAGGCCACGCCACGCGCCGGCCGCGCCAACTGACAGGCGGCTGACCCGACACGACCGACTTGGAACCGGCGTCCGTATCGATCCGGCGCAGGAGCAAGTCCTGGTAGTCGTCCAGATCCTGCTCGTAGGCCTGGCCCTTGTTCTGCTTCCAGCGGGCGATGATCGCCTTTTTCAGCAGTTCCTCGGAAAGCCGGAAGCTGTCGGCATCCTCGGTGAACATCGTCTTCTTTGACGTGTCGCTTGCGGCGACGAGCTGGTTCGAGACGTAGAAGAATTTGACCGTCTCGCCGCTGGCCATCACCGGCCACTGGTGGAACTGGTCGCCGAAGATGATCCAGTAGGCGTTCACCGTGGCGATCGGCGTCACCTGAAGCTCAAGCCACTGATCCGGGCTGGTGAGGTGTTCGGTTGCCCACTGCCAGCGTGACGACCAGAGCGACGACGTCTTTTGCATCCGCCGGAAGTCGGTCGGCATGTCGAACGCATCTGACACGCCGTCGCCGGTGAGCGTCTTCAGGACCAGCAGCTTTTGCCAGTCATGCGCGTCCGCGATTTCGGACGCCATGACGTTGGCCAGTTCCTGCATCTCGACCATCTCTCGACCGGTCGCGCCATAGACCAGTGTCGGCACTTCCATGCCGAGCACCGTCGCGGCGCCTTTGACCACGTCGAGGATGGACATCAGGCAGCTTCCTTGCCCTTGCTCTTCGGCTTGGTCAGTTCCTCGATCATGGCCTCCATCGCCTCCTGACGCTCCATCAGCGCGACGATCTGGGCATCCTTCGCGGCCTCGCGCTCGGCGGCCTTGGCCGCGTCACTGTTCTCGAGGAAGAGGGCTGCCTGCTTGCGCAGGTCACGCATGTTCGGCAGGCGCACGCGGTCAAGCTGCCCGTCGGTGAGGTCGCGGACTTCCTCGACCGTGCGAATGCCGGCGGTACGCAGCACTTCGGCCTGTTCGGGCGTGACGCCAGACCAGGCGGCGAGCGCGGTCCCGTTGAGAGGGATTTCCTGCCCGCTTTTGAATGCGACATAGGCCGGCTCGATCTGGTTCCAGCGGGCCGTCA
>NZ_RZOF01000613.1:0-1340 GCF_003998955.1 Mesorhizobium sp. M4B.F.Ca.ET.017.02.2.1
TCGCGAAACAAGCGGATATATTGGAGTATCTCAGTGCGGGCCATATCTGAACTCGCCGAGTTCGTTAGCAGCTACCCAGGAAGTGCACTGCCTGCGGCGACACGGCGTACAATCTCGTTGCTCATATTAGACCTTATCGGTGCCACGGCTGCGGGCCTGCGATCGCCATTAGCTGATGCTGCCAGAAAATCGGCACTGGAAGCCTATGGCGAAGGCCCGATCAGCATTTGGTTGACTGAAAATCCTTCTAGTGTGGTCGGCGCCGCGATGGCCAACAGCGCTGCGGCAAGCGCGCTGGACATCGATGACGGTCATCGCGGCGCAGCAGGCCACGCTGGTGCCGGCGTTATTCCCGCCGCCTTGGCAGTGGCTCAGGCTGTTGATTCGTCTGTGGCCGAGACGATGGTTGCAATTGCGCTCGGATACGAAATCGGTCTGCGAATCGCGAGCTCTCGTCCGGTTGCGGCAATCGATACGTATGCGACTGGACGCTGGGTCGGCTACGGGGCTGCGGCTGCAGCTAGCCGTCTCTTGGGTTTGAGTGCCACGGAAACCGCTCATGCGTTAGGTATTGCCGGATCCGAAGGACCAATCGTCTTCTTAACCGCAAACTCCAAATTCGAGGGCAGCACGATCAAGGAAGGGATTCCCCCTGCCGTGGTTGCAGGTATCACCGCCGCCTATCGCGCACGGGCAGCCGCAACCGGACCTCTTGACCTTCTCGATGACGACGACCGTTTCACCCGCCATGTCCTGACAAGCAATCTTGGGTCGTCGTGGGAAGTTGAAAAATGCTATCTTAAGCCATATGCATGCTGCCGCTACATCCACGCAGCTATCGATGCGATACTTGCGATGCGTCGCGATGGGCAAGATATCCGCAAGCTGCGGATCGAAACTTTCCCACAAGCGATGCGCCTTGCAAACGAGCGCGCCCCCAGCACCTTGGAGGGGGCTCAATACAGCTTCTATTTTAGTTGCGCACTGGCCGCTTTGTACGGGCGGGAAGCCCTACAGCCTGTTCAACCTGAACGTCTCACTGACGTACGCGTCATTGAGTTGGCCGGACGTATTGAGCTTGAAGCGTCCTCCGATTTCGCTTCGGCGTTTCCAGCCGAAACGCCAGCCCGCGTTGTCATGGATCAAGGAAAAGGGCAGGAAGAAATGATTGTACGACACCCCCTTGGAGATGTCCTGCGCCCTTTATCGACCGATCAGATCTGGGAGAAATTCAAGGGCCTCAGCAGAGAGAACGTTCACCCGCGGTGGCAGGACGAGATCCTCTCGGCAATAGGCAACCTCGAAACGGCAGGCCTTGGGCCCCTTCTGGATGCCCTCTC
>NZ_RZOF01000614.1:0-1333 GCF_003998955.1 Mesorhizobium sp. M4B.F.Ca.ET.017.02.2.1
GGTCTTGGCCGCGCGGTCGATGGCGACGATCTTATGGCCCTTGTAGAGGGTGATGCCGTGCTTGATGTACCAGCCGTCGCCGTGAATGATGATCTCTTCGTATGCCTTCTCGCCCGACAAAACCGGCGACAGCATGATGCGGTCGTAGTTCACGCGCGGCTCGGCATTGAAGATGGTGACCTGGTAGCGATCCGGCGCCTTATCCAGGAGATGCTCCAGCATGCGCCCGGGGGCCATGCCGTTGCCGATGATGACGAGTTTCTCGGTCATATTGCTGATCCGTTCCGGTTTCACTCGGCCGCGTAGAGCGCTGGCGTTTCGGCGGCGGCACGTTCCATGCGGCGGATGGAGAAGTGCATCCAGGCAAGGCAGCCGACGACGATGACGAAGAGCAGCATGAAGCAGCTCGACCAGACGCCGGTGAGGTCGTTGAGGGCGCCGAAGGCGATCGGCAGGACGAAACCGCCGAGCCCGCCGATCATGCCGACCACACCGCCGACGGCGCCGACGTTCTTCGGATAGTAGACGGGGATGTGTTTGTAGACGGCGGCCTTGCCGAGGCTCATGAAGAAGCCGAGCACGCAGGCGACGGCGATGAAGGCGAGCGGGCCGATCTCGAAGTGGAAGGCGATCGGCCCGCTGATGCCGCGCACGACGTAGTCTGCCGAGGGGAGAGACAGAACCAGGGTCGCGACGGCACAGACCGTGAAGGTCCAGTAGAGTACGGTGCGGGCGCCGATACGGTCGGACAGCACGCCGCCATAGGCGCGGAAGACGCTTGCCGGAATTGAATAGGCGGCGCCGATCATGCCGGCGGTGGCGATGTTGAAGCCGTAGACGCCGATCAGGTAGCGCGGCAGCCACAGCGACAGCGCCACGAACGCGCCGAAGGCGAAGAAGTAGTAGAAGGCGAAGCGCCAGACCTGCAGGTTCTTCAGCGGCGCGAATTCCTGCCAGAAGCTTCTCGGCGCTGCCGCTTTGCCGGCGCGGCGCTCGCGGATGACGGGGTCGTCGCCGGTGGTGAACCAGAAGACGACGGCCATGACGACGAGCGCCGCCGCCCAGATCTGCGCCACCGTCTGCCAGCCCCAGGCGAGCAGCACCAGCGGGGCCAGGAATTTGGTGACCGCGGCGCCGACATTGCCGACACCGAAGATGCCGAGCGCCGTGCCCTGCCTGCCGGCGGGAAAGAAGCGCGAGACGTAGGCGACGCCGACGGCGAAGGAGCCGCCGGCGAGACCGACGCCAAGGGCGGCGATCAGCATCTGCTCATAAGTATGCGCAAAAGAGAGCAGTAGGGTCGCGACCGCCGCCGAAAGCATGACGGCGGTGT
>NZ_RZOF01000615.1:0-1328 GCF_003998955.1 Mesorhizobium sp. M4B.F.Ca.ET.017.02.2.1
TGTCCGAACCGGATAGATAGGTAACAGAATGGACCGATTGCATAGGTGACAGTTTTCTCCCTCGCCGGAGGACCCGGCGATGGTTTGGCGAGAGACTGGCATCATGGACGAGCGGCTTCGTTTTGTAGTGGATTGCCTTTCTGGCGAAGAGACGATGAGCGAGCTTTGTGCGGCCTACGGCATTTCGCGCAAGATCGGCTATAAATGGCTGGGTCGCTACCGGGAGTTTGGCCCGGAGGGTTTGCACGATCGGCCGCGAGCGCCGCTCAATCATGGCCGTGCGACAGCCCTTGATCTTGTCGAGCGGATCGTGGCGGCGAAGGAGACGTATCCGCTGTGGGGGCCCAAGAAGATCGTGGCGCGGCTCAAGCGCGCGGCTCCCGAACTGATCTGGCCGTCGGCCTCGACGGCAGGCGCTATCCTTGCGCGGCATGGGCTTGTCGGCGCCCGCAAGCGGACCCGGCTGCGGGCCTGCGGCAATGGACCTTGGCCGGAGCCGCAAGGGCCGAACGCGGTGTGGACTGGCGATCACAAGGGCTGGTTCCGGACCCGTGACGGGTGGCGTTGCGAACCGTTGACGGTGATGGATGCGTCGAGCCGCTACTTGCTGGCGCTCGAAGCGACCGGCTCGACGGCGGATGCCGAGGCCTGGCCGGTATTCGAGCGGCTGTTTGAGGAGCATGGCCTGCCGGACCGGTTCCGAAGCGACAATGGCCCGCCCTTCGCGTCGGCCGGTGTCACCGGGCTGACACCGCTTGCGGTGCGCTTCATCAAACTCGGCATCGCCCTGGAGCGGATCGCGCCCGGCAAACCCCAGCAGAACGGGCGCCACGAGCGCTTTCATCTGACCCTGTTGCCGCTGGCCGAGGCACCGGAGGCCGACAGAACGGCCCAGGGCCAGGCCTTCGAGGCCTTCCGGCACAGCTACAATGAAGAACGTCCCCATGAGGCGCTCGGCATGGACACTCCAGCCCAGCATTACAGATCCTCCCGGCGCGCCATGCCGACGATGCTGCCCGAGCCTGATTATCCAGCCGAGGCCGCGGTCCGTCATGTACGCCACAATGGCGAGATCAGGTGGAACGGCGGCTTCGTCTATGTCTCGCAGGCATTGGCTGGTGAAGCTGTCGCGGCCGCCCAGACCGAGGATGGTCAATGGGCTCTTTCGTTCCATGCCCACCAGCTCGGCATCATCGACACAAGGCGTATGACGCTTGTCCGCTGCAGCGCCGCGCCAACCAATCCGCTTGGCGCTGCAGCGGACTCATAGGGGGAGAACTGTTACCTATGTATCCGGTCCATTCTGTTACCCATCTATCGGCTGGACA
>NZ_RZOF01000616.1:0-1327 GCF_003998955.1 Mesorhizobium sp. M4B.F.Ca.ET.017.02.2.1
GTGGTAGCCTCACCCTCGGCGACGATGCGACCGTCGACGACCGAAAGCCGTACCGAACCCGGCGGCGCCAGCGACGCCGTCAGCCGCTTCAGCACGAATTCCGGCTCAAGGCTCTGATAGAACTGCCAGTCTGAATGAACGCGGGCGGGATCGACCTCCGTTCCCGGCAACAGCGACTGCGGGTCAACGGCGAGCGGGTCTCTCAGTCCGGCAATATAGAACTGGCCGCCACGAATTTTCTGCTCGGAAACGACGATCCCCGGCTGGGTCGCCAGTCGCGACAGATAGGTCTGCCAGCGCTGCCCCGCTTGCCAGGAAAGAAAGAACCAGGCGCCTGCCGCAGTCACAATCAGCAGGGCTGCCGTCACCACCAGCCACGGGAATCCCTCTTTCGAATCCGTATGCTGCAGCTCGACGCAGGTCTGCAACTGCGTCTCCACGCCGGGCAACTGCGATGTGTCGCCGTCAAACTCCTCTAAAGCCTGCGAGGATTCATCGTGGATTCGGAGCAATGCATCGCGAATTACGTCATGCAATTCCTCCGGCGGGTTTCCCCGGATCACCGCAACCAGCGTCGCAAACGGTCCGACTTCCGACCAGAGACGAAGCTCGCCGAACCGGATGGTGTCCAGGCCGCTGTTCTCTTTCTCGTTGAACGAGTCCTTCACGAAATCCTGAATTGCGCTGAGCATCGAGGAAATCAGTTGAGGGTCTTCGCTGGTGGCGTTTTCGGCGGTTACATGCGCGATCAAAAGCCCAGATCTGCGGCTGATCAGAAAGACATGCTCCACGCGATAGACGAGAGAATGCTTGAGAACGACTTCGGAGAAGCTTGTTCCGGTTCTCCAAGCCTCAAATCTCCACTTGAGGCCATGCCAGGTAAATATATGCCTTAAAGATTCATTCAGGGACTGGAAGGTCTGGTCGATCTTTTCGCCGATCGACTTGCGAATGGCCGGCAGAAACACCGGATACAATATATCCGTCAGTATGTGCGGGTTCTTCTGGATGGACCGCTGCGCGGCCCTTTCTACGGCCGGTGCGAGGGCCTCGCCGAGTTGCATATGAGACGCGCGCGCGGTTGCGTCGGGGAGAACGTTCCCTACAGCGGCCGCAAGCTGCTCAGGCTCGTCGAGCAGGTGCGTAACGCGTGAAAGTTCCGAGATTTCGCCGCCGACGAGCAGCTGGCGAAGCCTTTCCAACCGATGATCGGCGGCTGGAACTCCTTCGTAAAGCGCATGGTTGTCCGGATCGACGTTCCGGGCAATTTCCACCAAAAGGCGGGCCAGAGCCTCGCGATCAATCCCGGTATCGTTCGAAGCTGGTC
>NZ_RZOF01000617.1:0-1262 GCF_003998955.1 Mesorhizobium sp. M4B.F.Ca.ET.017.02.2.1
GCGGCGAGGCCGGCCGGACCCGCGCCGACGATCACCACGTCGAATTCCATGCTCTCGCGTTCGATATCGCTCATCGACCCCTCACTGGCTTGCCGCGCTTTCCCGCATTGTGCTGGCTCATGCGCTGCATAGCGCATCAATTCGCGACGGGAAACCGGCGCTTAACGGACAAAGCCGATTTCGACAAAAAGTCGCGCCCGGCAGGCAAGAACCATTTCCCTCAACGTTTTTCAATTGTTCCATGGCTTGCTTATCGGCAATACTTCGCGCCATGCGCACGCCTGAGCCGTCCGGCTTCTCATTGACGCGCTTCTTCTCCACGCCCGGCCAGCTTTGCCGCGCGGTTCTTCCGCTCCTCTCGCTGCTGGTCCCGGCTGCGGCTCATGCCGATCCGCAAAAGGTCTGGGCGACCGGCGCCTATTCCTTTTCCGACGAGCTCGGCGGCTTCCACATCACCGGCGCTTCCGGCATCGGTACCAAGGAGGATCCGATCGTCATCACCGAAGAGCTGAATTCGGCAACACCGGTGACGCTGACCATCCGCACCACCAAGCCGATCGAGGCGTTCGGCAAGGCCGGCGAGGTCGCCAACGGCATCATGTACATGCGCGTCGAGGCCCTCAACAACAGCGGCCAGGCCTGGGTGGAATTCCAGTTCGAGCTGCAGGAGATCCTCGACCAGCCAAGCGTGTTCGGCGACGGCCTGTCCTTCGACCAGCGCAACAAGTCGCCCGACAACATCGTGTCGAGCAACTTCGCCGACTTCGACCGCGACTTCGAACCCTATGACCGGCTCCTGTTCAAGAACGGCAAGATCGACCCTCTGAAGACGGGCAGCTTCGAATTCCTGATCACCGACTACACGCCGCGCTGGACGTTCTATCTGGTGCAGGACCCGCGCATACCGACCGGCTGACGCAGCCCAACTTGCAAATCGCCGCCGCCCGGAGGATGGTGGCGCCATGATTGCCGCCTCCCCCAACACCCCCGCCGAGATCGCCGAGCTGCTCGCCTTCTATGCCAGCGCCGGCGTCGACGAGGCGCTGGTGGAGGCGCCGATCAACCGCTTCGCGGAGGTTCGGCCGAAGCAAGCCGAGCGCGCGTCGGCACCGGCCGCGCGCGAAAGTACGGCTCAGGAACGGCCAGCATCTGAGCCAGGTCCCGACGCCAACAGAGCGCCGCAGCGGCCTGCGGCAGCTCCCGGTCTCGACGCAAGCAAGGTGCCGGACGCGCCGGCGCGCACCGCGCCCGCCACCGCCGCG
>NZ_RZOF01000618.1:0-1258 GCF_003998955.1 Mesorhizobium sp. M4B.F.Ca.ET.017.02.2.1
CTGTATGCTAAGATCGATCATCGGGGCTATGGGTCTTGCGGCGGGACGATATGCGCGCTTCGACCATGCCAACCCCGTTTGCGCAAGGCTGATTCCGCGCTAACTATCTGCGACGGAATCGCAAAGGGGAGGCCGATGGCGATGGCACTGCTCGATCAGATACGCTCGATCTTCGACGGCGATCCCGGCGTGCGCAAGGTCGCGGACGATCCGGTCCTGTCGGCGGAACTGTTGATGCTGTTCCGCATGATCCTGGCCGACGGGTCCGTCTCGGAGAGCGAGATGGTCGCCTTCCGGCGCATCTGCAAGGAGGCGTTCGGCATTCCCGAGACGAGCATCGACAGCGTCATCGAATATCTCAACGACTTCGGCTACGAGACCAACGGCTCGCAGGCGATAGCGCTGTTCCGCGACCTCGACGTCGAGCGGCGCAAGCTGCTCGCCCAGCACATGGCCGAGATCGCCAAGGCCGATTCGAAGCTGGCCGAAAACGAGGTCAGGCTGCTGCGCCGCACGCTCGACCTGCTCGACATCAGCCCGGTCGATGTTGTGAAGCCGCAGGAATAGCCGGTTTCGATAGCGGCCGGCAGGCTCGCTGTTTACCCTTGTTCCTGTAGTCTCCGTGCGATCGCCCGGTGCAAATCGGGCGCGGCTCTCACCAGCGCCCTGGCCGCCTCGGATTGCGGATGATCGAGTACCGCGCCGGTCTTGCCGCGCTCGACGATCCTGCCCTCATGCATGACCAGCACCTCGTCTGTGATGGCGCGGGCGACGGTCAGGTCGTGGGTGATGAACAGGTAGGCGATGCCGAGCTTCTGGTTGAGCTCGGCGAACAGGTCGAGGATCTGGGCGCGGATCGAGACGTCGAGCGCCGAGACCGGCTCGTCGGCGACGACCAGCTTGGGACGGGTGATGATGGCGCGCGCGATCGACAGGCGCTGGCGCTGGCCGCCCGAGAATTCATGCGGATATTTGTCCATGTCGCGCGGCCCGAGGCCCACCTCGTGCAGCGCATGCGCCACCAGCTCGCGCCGCTCGGCATTGGCCGGTGTCTTGTCCAGCACGTGCAGCGGCTCGGCGACCAGCTTCTCGACCTTCTGGCGCGGATCGAAGGAGCCGTAGGGGTCCTGGAACACGACCTGCATGTCGCGCCGCGCCGGCTTCAGCTCCGCCTCGCTCCTGCCGGTGATGGTCTCTCCGCTGAAGCGGATCGTCCCCGAGGTCGATTTGTCCAGCGCCAGGATCATGCGGGCAAGCG
>NZ_RZOF01000619.1:0-1254 GCF_003998955.1 Mesorhizobium sp. M4B.F.Ca.ET.017.02.2.1
ACTCGCCACTGATCATCACTGTCAGGTCGGTCTGCATCATCCGCGCCAGCATGCGGTAGATGTCCTGCATGGCGGCCGAGCGACCGACCTGACAGTGATGATCAGTGGCGAGTCCGGCACCGGCAAGGAGCTGGTGGCCCGCGCGCTGCACGAATATGGCCGCCGTCGCGGCGGCCCGTTCGTGGCCATCAACATGGCGGCGATCCCGCGCGACCTGATCGAATCGGAACTGTTCGGCCATGAGAAGGGCGCCTTCACCGGCGCGCAGAACCGCTCCACCGGCCGCTTTGAGCAGGCCGAGGGCGGCACGCTGTTCCTGGACGAGATCGGCGACATGCCGATGGAGGCGCAGACTCGCCTGCTGCGCGTGCTGCAGCAGGGCGAATACACGACGGTTGGCGGCCGCACGCCGATCAAGACCGACGTGCGCATCGTCGCCGCCACCAACAAGGATTTGCGCGCGCTGATCAACCAGGGGCTGTTCCGCGAGGACCTGTTCTATCGCCTCAATGTCGTGCCGCTGCGGTTGCCGGCGCTGCGCGAACGCTCCGAGGACATTCCCGACCTGGTGCGGCATTTCTTCAAGCAGGGCGCCAGCGAGGGGCTGCAGACAAAGCGCATTTCCTCCGGCGGCATCGAGCTGATGAAGCGTTACCCCTGGCCGGGCAATGTGCGCGAGCTGGAAAACCTGGTGCGCAGGCTGGCCGCGCTCTATTCGCAGGATGAGATTTCAGCCGAGATCATCGAGGCCGAACTCAAGACAGGAGAGCGTCCGGTCGTCCCCGGCGGCGGCGCGCTCATTCCCGACGATCTCTCCATCGGCCAGGCGGTGGAGCATTTCCTGCAGCGCTATTTTGCTTCCTTCGCCGGCGACCTGCCGCCGGCCGGCCTCTACCAGCGCATCCTCGCCGAGGTCGAGTATCCGCTGGTGCTGGCCTCGATGACGGCGACGCGCGGCAACCAGATCAAGGCGGCGGAGCTGCTCGGGCTCAACCGCAACACGCTGCGCAAGAAGATCCGCGAGCTCGGCGTCAACGTCTACAAGTCCTCCAGGCAGGTCTAAAATCGCCCTGAAAGGGCAATGAGCCGGGGAAAGATTTCCGTCTCGGCCACACTTGTTGCATAATCGCCACAATGCGTTGCATACATCCGACGCAATCACTGACTCTTAGACGGCGATATGGCTTCCCAGGCCCCGACACTGAACGAACCGCTTTTCAGCAAGCCCGGCGCAGAGGACAGGCGCCGGCTGCT
>NZ_RZOF01000061.1:0-23045 GCF_003998955.1 Mesorhizobium sp. M4B.F.Ca.ET.017.02.2.1
GTTCTACCTGAACGGCTCGCTGGAAGGCGCCGAGCTGGAAGCCGTCGAGGAATGGCTGGCGAACGATCCGGCCGCACTTGCCGCGCTCGGCGAGGCCGAGGCCGAATTCTCCGGCACCGCCGCCGCCAACGAGGCGATCCGCCCGCCGGCCGATGCGCTGAGCCGCTTCGCCCGCGCCCTCGAAGCCGAGGCCGGTCCGGCGCGTGCGCCGGCCAGCCCGTCATGGCTCACGCAGGCCCTCAATCGCTTCATGGCGGTGCCCGCCACCGTCGCCTGGGCGGCTGCGGCGGCCCTGCTGGCGCTGGTGGTGGTGCAATCCTTCGGTGAGCCCGGCGGCAAGGGCAACGATTTCGAGATCGCCGGCGCCGAGGACGAGCTGGCGAAGCTGCCGTTCGCGCTGGTCAAGTTCAAGCCGGAGGCGAAGATGGCTGATATCGCCGCCTTCCTCGATCGGAACAGGCTGAAAATCGCCGGCGGGCCGACCGCCGACGGCGTCTTCCGCATCGCCATCCCGGCCGAGACCGGAGACGATTACAAGAAGCTGCTCGGCCTTATTGCCGCCCAGCCTTTCGCCGATGCTGTGATCGAGGGAAGGAAACCGGCCAGTGGCGGCTAAACCGGTCATCGCGTTTGGGTTCCTGCTGGCGGCGATGACAATCGCCGCCATGCCCGTTTTTGCCCAGAGCGAGGACCAGCCGCCGGCCAAGACCGGGTGTCCCGACGGGACAAACGCCGCCGGCGCCGACTGCGCCAAGGATGATGGCGGCGGTACGCCTGGTGCCGGCCCTGCAGGCGCCGTCTTTCTGCCTGCCCTGATCGTCGACCTGTTCCCCAATCCTCCCGGCGGCGCGACGCCGGTGCCGACGCCCGATCCGCGTCGCGATCCGGCCAGCTCGCTGCCGCCGCCGGCCCAGCCCGCGCCGCCCGTGCAAGCGCCGGCGCTTGGCGGTCCGATCATTTCGCCGACCGACCTCATCGCCACCGAGCCGCAGCGCGCCATCGTCGGCGATTTCGTGCCGGACGAGGTGCTGGTGACGGTCGACGGCGATGCCGCCACCGTGCAGCAGATCGCCGCTTCCTTCGGGCTCGAAGTGCGCTCCGAGCGGCAGTCGCGCCTGCTCGGCACCACGCTGGCGCGCTTCGGCATTCCCGACGGCCGCCCGGTCGGCGTCGTGCTGGCGCAACTGGCCGCCGACGGCCGCACCAGGCGCCGCGAGCCCAACCATGTCTATTCGCTGCAGCAGGCGGCCGGCATCGTCAACTATGCCTTCGACCGCATCGCGCTCGATGCTGACCAGGCGAGCGGCGAGAATGTCCGCGTCGCCGTCATCGACACCGGCATCGACGACACCAACCCGGCGCTGTCGGGCGTCATCGCCGACCAGTTCGACGCCATGCCCGCCGTGGCGGTCGAAAAGCGCGACCACGGCACCTCGATCGATGGCCTGATCGCCGGCGTCGGCGCGCTCAAGGGCATGGCGCCTGGCGCGAAGATCTACCATGCCCGCGCCTTCGAGGGCGGCAAGTCGACCATGGACGTCATCCTGTCGGCGCTCGACTGGGCGGCAGAGCAGGATGTGCGCATCATCAATATGAGCTTCGTCGGCCCGAAGAACGACCTGCTCGGCATTGCCTGCCGCAATGCCCGCGCGCTGGGCATCGTCCTGGTCGCCGCCGCCGGCAACAACGGCCCGAAGGCTCCCTATGGCTACCCGGCCGCCTTCGACGGCGTCATCGCGGTGACCGCCACCGACGCCAAGGACGGGCTGATGCCGCAGGCCAATCGCGGCGCCTATGTCTTCATCTCCGCTCCCGGCGTCGAGGTGGTGGCGCCGAGCGGCGCCGGCTCGGACGTGGTGACCGGCACCTCCTTCGCCGCCGCGATCGTCAGCGGCGCCATCGCCAATTTGATCCACGCCGCGCCGGACCGCTCGGCCGACGACATCGAGAAGGCGCTCGCCGCCACCGCCAAGGATCTCGGCCCGAAAGGGCGAGACAATGATTTCGGCTATGGGCTGCTGGATACCAAGGCGGCCGAGACGGCGAAGGAATAGTCCGTCGCCAGTATGCGAATGTGAATCGAAATTCCTGAAGGTTCGATAAATGAGAAGCTCTCAAATGGAGATATACTTCTGGTCATCGGTTTTATATTACATCGTGTTCGGAGTCGCATCTATAGCTATTATTATTTCGACCGACGCACTTGGTATTTCATGGACCCTCATCGCAGTAGTTGGATACATTACTCTAATTTATACTCTCAACATATGGCGACGGAGGAGGCATCCGAGAAGCGTCTATCAGATTAAGTTGGCGCAACGGCGATCGGACGACTAGTTGCGGCCGTCCGCGGTAGGTTCAACTCTATTGCTCTGGGCCTTCTACCCCGGCGCCCCGGACACAGAACCCCGCACCACCAGATCCACCGGCCAGACCTCGCCGCGGTGTCCGGAGTGCTTGGAGAATCTCGATGTCGTGGAAACTGGATGAAACCGCGCAAACGTCTGCGGGCGCGGTGGCGGCGGGTCGGGCTGGCAACGGGCCATCGCTCGTGCTTGCCCATGGCTGGCCGTGGTCCTCGTTCTCATGGCACCGGATCATTCCGGCCCTGGCGCGGCGATACCATGTCCATTGGTACGACATGCCCGGATACGGGCGATCCGACAAAGCCGCGGACCAGCGCACCTCGCTCGATGTGCAAGGCAAGGTCTTTGCAGAGATGCTTGCCCATTGGCGCCTCCAGCGGCCCATGGTTGTTGCCCACGACATGGGAGGCGCGACGACGTTGCGGGCGCATCTGCTGCACGGCTGTGATTTCGACCGCTACGTTTTGATGAATGTCGTCGCCATGCGCCCCTGGGGATCGGAGTTCTTCGACCATGTCGGCCGTCACGTGGATGCCTTCCTGGGCTTGCCGGCGCACATCCATGAAGCCGTCGTGGCGGCTTACGTCAAGGGAGCGATCGTCAATGAGATCGATCCTGGAGATTTCGACAAGCTTGTGGAGCCGTGGCTGTCCGAGGAGGGAAGGGTGAGCTTCTGTCGGCAATTCGCGCAAGCCGATGAAAGATACACCGCCGAGGTCGAGCCGATGTTCAAAGATATACGCTGTCCGGTAGAGATCATCTGGGGCGAGGACGATCCATGGATTCCGCTGGAGCGAGGCAAAGCGCTTCACGCACTCATCCAGCAGGCATCGTTCGAAACACTGCCCGGCGTCGGCCATCTTCCTCAGCTCGAAGCGCCGGATCTGGTGCTGGGGCGGCTGAACAGGTTCTTGTCACGCGAACCCGAAGGCTGATCCGCATGGTTGAGTTTGATCCTACGTAGGCGCCCCGGCCACCGACCCCCGCACCACCAGATCGACCGGCCAGACCTCGCCGCGGGCGCCCTCTTCCAGTCCCGATATGCGCGCAGCCAGGCGTTCGGCGACGCGGGCGCCGGCGAGGCGGATCGACGAGCGCGTCGTCGACAGCGGCACCGGGAAATTCTCCGGCTTCAGCCAGGGAAAGACGTCGTCATGCGCGATCAGGGAGAGGTCGCCCGGAATGGTCAGGCCAAGGTCGCGCACCGCGCGCACCACGCCGAGCGACATGATCAGGCTGGAGCAGGCGATCGCCGTCGGCGGCTCGCTCTGCTCGAGCAGGCGCCTGGCGGCGCGGTAGCCGTTCTCCTCGGTCATGGTGAGCGAACAGATATGGCGCTCGCCAAGCACGAGGCCAGTCGTGGCGAGTGCGCGGCGCATGCCGCGCTCGCGATGGATGGCGAAAGTCTCGCGGTCGTCGCCGTTGATCAGCGCCAGCCGCCTGTGGCCGAGCTGGATCAGCAGCCGCGCCGCCTCGTGGAAGGCGCCCTCGTTATCGATGTCGAGGAAGGCATAGTCGAAGTCGAAGCCCTCGCTGCGGCCATGGACGATGAAGGGAATGCCGAGCGTGTTGAGCAGCGCCACCCGCCGGTCAGCCGGCCGCGGCGAGGAGATGTAGACCGCGTCGACCTGCCGGTTGGCGACGATGCGCCGGTAGGTGGTCTCCTGGTCGTCGGCGTCCGCCGGCGACAGCACCAGGTCGAGCTCGTGCGAGCGGGCATAGTCGCCGAGGCCGGACAGGAACTCGACGAAGTGCGGATCGATGTCGACGGCGGCGCCGGTCGGCAGCACATAGCCGATCATCCCGGTCTTGCCGGTCGCCAGCCGGCGCGCGCTCGGGTTGGGGCGGTAGCCATGGCGCTTGGCCGCGTCCATCACCCGCCGCCGCGTTTCCTCGTTGACCTCGGGGTAGCCGTTCAGCGCCCGGCTCACCGTGGTCTGCGAAAGCGCCAGCATGTGAGCGAGCTGTTTAAGGTTCACCGGAGGCCTCCAAGCCTCAAAGCGCTTTTAATTTGAGTCAAAACGACAACCAACGCTGGTGACGTCGAACGGGTCGACCATAAGCATCGTTCAGATGGGTTTGAAGCAAAATTTGCTGCTGCAGCGCCAAAAAAACGTGCTGCAGCGCACTTTCTACGCACCTATTTGCAGAAATTAAATCGATTAGCCTTCTGCCCCTCTTGACTCCCGCTCGATTCAATGGCGAGATCAAAACGACCAAAGCGCTTTGGAAGACTCTTCGAAAGGTTGCGGTTCCTTTCTGACTGAGTCACAGTCCTGCGGCGTCGGCGGACGGAATGGAGGTTCCGTCCGATTGTTTGTGACCACTGGGAGGAATACCGATGAAGAAGATGCTTCTGCTGGGCGCCGCGTTCGCTACGCTCGCCTTGAGCCTGCCGGCGCAAGCCGAACTGAAGTTCAAGCCGGGCGAGGACCCGCGCTTCAACTGGCAGAACTACGAGGATCTCAAGAAGGTCGACCTCAAGGGCGAGACGCTGACCATCTTCGGGCCATGGCGCGGCGAGGACGAAGGCCTTGTGCGCACCGTTCTCGAATACTTCCAGGAAGCGACCGGCGTCGAGATCAAGTACTCCTCGTCGGAGAATTACGAACAGCAAATCGTCATCGACACCCAGGCCGGCAGCCCGCCCAACATCGCCGTGCTGCCGCAGCCGGGCCTGATTCAGGACCTGGCTTCCAAGGGCCTTTTGACGCCGCTTGGCGACGACACCGCCAAATGGGTCAAGGACAATTACGGCGCCGGCCAGTCCTGGGTCGACCTCGGCACCTTCAAGGACAAGGACGGCAAGCCGGGCTTCTTCGCCTTCCCGTACAAGGCGGATGTGAAGTCGCTGGTCTGGTACTCGCCGGATAATTTCGAGGAAGCCGGCTACAAGGTCCCGAAGACGCAGGAAGAATTGGCCGAGCTCGAAAAGAAGATCATCGCCGACGGCGGCAAGCCGTGGTGCATCGGTCTCGGCTCCGGCGGCGCCACCGGCTGGCCGGCGACCGACTGGGTCGAGGACATCATGCTGCGCACGCAGACCCCCGATGTCTACGACAAGTGGGTGAAGAACGAGATCCCGTTCAACGATCCGGCCGTGGTCAACGCCATCGACATCTTCGGCAAGATCGCGACCGACGACAAGATGGTCGACGGCGGCGCCAAGGCGGTTGCCGCGACCGACTTCCGCGACAGCCCGAAGGGCCTCTTCGCAGTGCCGCCGAAGTGCTACCTGCACCATCAGGCCTCGTTCATCCCGACCTTCTTCCCGGAGGGCACGAAGCTCGGCCAGGATGCCGACTTCTTCTACTTCCCGCCCTATGCCTCGAAGCCCGACCTTGGCACCCCGGTGCTCGGCGCCGGCACGCTGGCCATGATCACCAAGGATTCGAAAGCGGCCCGCGCCTTCATCGAATTCCTGAAGATGCCGCTGGCGCATGAGATCTGGATGGCCCAGGGCGGTTTCGTGACGCCATTCAAGGCGGTCAACAAGGACGCCTATGCCAGCGACGCGCTGAAGAAGCAGGGCGAGATCCTCGCCAACGCCTCGACCTTCCGCTTCGACGGTTCCGACCTGATGCCGGGCAAGATCGGCGCCGGCTCCTTCTGGACCGGCATGATCGACCTCGTCGGCGGCAAGTCCGCCCAGGATGTCGCCACCGACATCCAGAAGAGCTGGGACGCAATCAAGTAGGCGATCGTTCCCGCGGCCGGAAGCTCTTGCTTCCTCCTCCCAAGCGGATCCGGGCCTTTCGCGCCCGGATCCGGCTGGCCCATCACAGCATCTCATCCCGGTAGGGCCGGGATGGACCAGGTTCCAGTCGTGAAAGCCCAGTCGTGAAAGCGTAGACATTCCGGCATGCGGCGCGGCCGGCGGAAGCGGACAGTCCGCTTTCATGTCCCGTTCGCGCTCCAACAACGAGAACAGCGCACGAACTGATCGCCAGGGTCGTTTCAGGCCTGGCCGATCCTGCGCAGGGGAGAGGGACCCATGGCGGCTCAGATTTTCTCGGCCATATTCGTCATCATCGTCGGCGTCGGCGGCTGCGTCGCCTATTTCTGGGGTGCCAACAAGGCGCTCGACACCATCTTCCCCTCGCGCGGCGTCAGCGGCTCAGCCGCCGTCGACAATCTGCGCCGGCAGGGCCTGATCCGTCCCTGGCTGTTCGTCGGCCCGGCCATGATCATCCTCACCATCTATCTGATCTATCCGGTGGTCGAGACGCTGAGGCTGTCCTTCCTCGACCGCGGCGGGGCGAGCTTCGTCGGCTTCGCCAACTACGAATGGGCGTTCGGCGACCGCGAGTTCCGCAACTCGATCCTCAACAACATCGTCTGGCTGGCGGTGGTGCCGGCGGCCTGCACGTTCCTCGGCCTGATCATAGCCGTGCTCACCGACAAGATCTGGTGGGGCACCATCGCCAAGAGCCTGATCTTCCTGCCGCTGGCGATTTCCTTCGTCGGCGCCAGCGTGATCTGGAAATTCATCTACGAATATCGCGGCGAGGGCCAGGTCCAGATCGGCCTGCTCAACGCCATCATCCAGTATTTCGGCGGCCAGCCGCAGGTCTGGATATCGCTGCCGTTCTGGAACAATTTCTTCCTGATGGTCATCCTGATCTGGATCCAGACCGGCTTTGCCATGGTGATCCTGTCGTCGGCGCTGCGCGGCATTCCCGAGGAGACGATCGAGGCCGCGGTGATCGACGGCGCCAACCCGTTCCAGATCTTCTGGAAGATCATGGTGCCGCAGATCTGGGGCACCATCGCCGTGGTCTGGACCACCATCACCATCCTGGTGCTGAAGGTCTTCGACATCGTGCTGACCATGACCAACGGCCAGTGGAACAGCCAGGTGTTGGCCAATCTGATGTTCGACTGGATGTTCCGCGGCGGCGGCGATTTCGGTCGCGGCGCAACGATCGCCATCATCATCATGATCGCGGTCATCCCGATCATGGTCTGGAACATCCGCCAGGCCAACAAAGAGACGGGAGGACACTGAAATGGCCGCCTCGACCGGAAAGTCCTTCGCCAGCCGTTTCGGCGTCCACATCGCGGTGCTGATCTTCGTCGCCATCTGGACCGTCCCGACGCTCGGCATCCTGGTCTCCTCGCTGCGCGACAAGGACCAGATCATCGCCTCCGGCTGGTGGAACTCGTTCGCCAGCTCCAGCCAGACCGGAGCCGGCCGGCTGCCAGCCGCTTCGGCGCAGGTCGAGAAGGATGGCAAGTTCGTCATCGCGGGCAACATTTTCGGCGACGGCGCCAAGCGTGATATCAGCGCCTTCGGCGTCAAGTCGGCGGCGCCCACGCAATACCCGGCCGGCTCGACCGCCGATCTCGGCGACGGCGTGACCCTGCAGGTCAATGCCGACGGCAGCTTCGTGCTTGCCTCGCCCAAGGCTTTCGAGGGCGACCGCGGCCAGCGCGTCTACTTTGCCTCGTCGGCGCCGCCGAAATTCACCACCGACAACTACAAGACGGTGCTGTTTTCGGAGGGCATCGGCCGCTCCTTCATGAACTCGCTGACCGTCACCATCCCGGCGACCGTGATCCCGATCCTGATCGCCGCCTTTGCCGCCTACGCGCTGGCCTGGATGCGCTTTCCCGGCCGGGCCCTGCTGATCGCGGTGATCATCGGCCTGCTCGTCGTGCCGCTGCAGATGTCGCTGATCCCGTTGCTCAAGCTCTACAACGGCGTCGGTTCGTTCTTCGGCGTGCCGTCGAAGACCTATCTCGGTATCTGGCTTGCGCATACCGGCTTCGGTCTGCCCTTCGCCATCTATCTGCTGAGGAGCTACATTGCCGGGCTGCCGCGCGAGATCATGGAATCGGCGCGCATCGACGGCGCCAGCGATTTCGAGATCTTTGTCAAGATCGTGCTGCCGCTGTCCTTCCCGGTGCTCGCCTCCTTCGCCATCTTCCAATTCCTGTGGGTATGGAACGATCTGTTGGTGGCGATGGTTTTCCTCGGTACAGAGGCCGACCAGATCGTGCTGACCGCCAAGCTGAACGCGCTGCTCGGCTCGCGCGGCGGCGACTGGGAGATCCTCACGACATCGGCGTTCGTGACCATCATCGTGCCGCTGATCGTGTTCTTCTCGCTGCAGCGCTATTTCGTACGCGGGCTGCTTGCCGGCTCGGTGAAAGGAGGTTGAGATAATGCAATCGGCTTTGAAGGCGACGTCGAGGCCCGACCCCGCCGTCGATCGCGACTGGTGGCGGGGCGCGGTGATCTACCAGATCTATCCACGCTCCTATCAGGACTCCAACGATGACGGCATAGGCGACCTCAAGGGCATTGTCCGCAGGCTGCCCTACATCGCCTCGCTCGGCGTCGACGCCATCTGGATCTCGCCCTTCTTCAAGTCGCCGATGAAGGACTTCGGCTACGATGTATCGGACTATTGCGACGTCGACCCGATGTTCGGCACGCTCGCCGATTTCGATGCGCTGGTGGCGGAAGCGCATCGGCTTGGCCTCAAGGTGATGATCGACGAGGTGCTGTCGCATACCGCCGACATCCATCCCTGGTTCAAGGAAAGCCGTTCGAGTCGCAGCAATCCGAAGGCCGACTGGTATGTGTGGGCCGACGCCCGGCCGGACGGCACGCCTCCCAACAACTGGCTGTCGATCTTCGGCGGCTCGGCCTGGCAATGGGACACCAGCCGCCAGCAATACTACCTGCACAATTTCCTCGCCGAGCAGCCCGACCTCAACTTCCACAACGCGGAGGTCCAGGACGCGCTGCTCGACGTCACCCGTTTCTGGCTGGAGCGCGGTGTCGACGGCTTCCGCCTCGACACGATCAATTTCTATTTCCACAGCCAGGGGCTGGAGAACAATCCGCCGCTGCCGCCCGAGGAGCGCAACGACCAGACGGCTCCGGCCGTCAACCCCTACAACTACCAGGACCATATCTACGACAAGAGCCGGCCGGAGAACCTCGGCTTCCTCGAACGCTTCCGCGCCCTGCTCGACGAATATCCGGCGCAGGCAGCGGTCGGCGAAGTCGGCGATTCGCAGCGCGGCCTGGAAGTGGTGGCCGCCTACACCGCCGGCGGCAAGCGCGTCCACATGTGCTATTCCTTCGACTTCCTGGCGCCCGAGAAGATCAGCGCCGCCAAGGTGCGCACGGTGCTGGAAGCCTTCGGCAAGGTCGCCAGCGACGGCTGGTCGTGCTGGGCCTTCTCCAATCACGACGTGATGCGGCCGGCCTCGCGCTGGGCCGCCAGCGAGGCCGATCCGACCGCCTATCTCAAGGTGATCTCGGCGCTGCTGATGTCGCTGCGCGGCTCGGTCTGCCTCTATCAGGGCGAGGAGCTCGGCCTCGGCGAGGCGGATCTCAGCTTCGAGGACCTGCAGGACCCCTACGGCATCCGCTTCTGGCCCGAATTCAAGGGGCGCGACGGCTGCCGCACGCCGATGGTGTGGGATGCCGCCGCCAAGAATGGCGGCTTCTCGGCGGCCAAGCCGTGGCTGCCGGTGCCCGGCAAGCATCTTTTGCAGGCGGTGAACGTGCAACAGGGCGATGCAAGCTCGCTGCTCGAGCACTACCGGCGCTTCCTCGCCTTCCGCCGCCAGCATCCGGCGCTGGCCAAGGGCGACATCGACTTCATCGAAAGCGCGGGCGACACCGTCGCCTTCACCCGCCGCGAGGGCAATGAGCGTGTCGCCTGCGTCTTCAACCTGGGCAGCAAGCCGGCCGAGGTCGATCTCGGCGGCGGCTCGCTGCAGCCCTTGCCCGGGCACGGCTTTTCGGGCCAAGCTGGCGCCGGCTCCATCCGCCTTGGCGGCTACGGCGCCTGGTTCGGGCGCATCGACTGAGTTTTTGAAACGGACGTCACTGGGAGGACAATCATGGCCGATGTCACGCTGAGGCAAGTCAAGAAGTCGTACGGCAATCTCAACATCCTGCACGGCATCGACCTCGACATTAAGTCGGGCGAGTTCATCGTCTTCGTCGGCCCGTCCGGCTGCGGCAAGTCGACCTTGCTGAGGTCCATCGCCGGGCTGGAGGAGATCACCTCGGGCGAACTCAAGATCGCCGGCGACGTCGTGAACGACGTGCCGCCGTCGAAGCGCGGCATCGCCATGGTGTTCCAGTCCTACGCGCTCTATCCGCACATGACCGTCTACGACAACATGGCCTTCTCGATGAAGATCGGCAAGGAAAGCAAGGCCGAGATCGACAAGCGGGTGCGGCAGGCGGCCGAGATCCTGCAATTGACCAAATATCTCGACCGGCTGCCCAAGGCGATGTCGGGCGGCCAGCGCCAGCGCGTCGCCATCGGCCGCGCCATCGTGCGCAACCCGAAGGTGTTCCTGTTCGACGAGCCGCTGTCCAACCTCGACGCGGCACTTCGCGTCGCCACCCGCATCGAGATCGCCAAGCTCAAGGAATCGATGCCGAACACGACGATGATCTATGTCACCCACGACCAGGTCGAGGCGATGACGCTGGCCGATCGCATCGTGGTGCTGAAGGAAGGCCGCATCGAGCAGGTCGGCACGCCGATGGAGCTCTACAAGCGGCCCGGCAATCTGTTCGTTGCCCAGTTCATCGGCTCGCCGGCCATGAACATCCTGCCGGCCAAGATCGAAAAGGCCGGCGACCCGACCGTCATCAGCCATGTCGGCGGCCGCAAGGCGACGGTGCCGATCGCCACACCCGCCGCGGCGAATGGTGCGGCGGTGAGTTTCGGCGTGCGGCCGGAAGACCTGGCGATCGCCACCGGCACCGAGTATCTGTTCGAGGGAACGGTGGATTATGTCGAGCAGCTCGGCGAGGTCCAGCTCGTCTATGTCGACATCGGCCGCGCCGACCTGCCGCTGGTGACGAAACTGCCGGGCAATGTCGAGGTCAAGCGCGGCGCTGTGCTGCGGCTCAACGCCGATCCCGGCGACCTGCACATCTTCGATGCCGACGGCCACTCCTTCACGCTGCATATGGCGGAAGCCAAGGCGGCCTGACCTTCACGTGAGACAAAAAAGAGCGGCGGGCTGTGCCCGCCGCTCTTGGCATTATGGCCCGATCCATATCCCGATCCGGGATGGACCGGCTGTTAGCGGCCAAACAGGTTGCGGTCGCTGCCCTGAGGCGCG
Source organism: Mesorhizobium sp. M4B.F.Ca.ET.017.02.2.1 (assembly GCF_003998955.1). Lineage (NCBI taxonomy): Bacteria > Pseudomonadati > Pseudomonadota > Alphaproteobacteria > Hyphomicrobiales > Phyllobacteriaceae > Mesorhizobium > Mesorhizobium sp. M4B.F.Ca.ET.017.02.2.1. Next base: position 11,478 of record NZ_RZOF01000061.1, read on the forward strand.
GACTTCTCTACGTCGCCCGACGAGTTCAGCAGCTTGTAGACCGGCGAGCTGGTGTCGCGCGTCGACGACGTCTGCGTGGTGTCGACGTTGGCGGCCGGCCGCTGACTGTTGATGTCGGTCCCGCCGACATTGTCGTTGCGGGCATAGGCGCTACCGGCGGCGATCAAAAGTGCGGCGGCAGTAAGAGCAATCTTCTTCATTTTGGGTACTCCTGGATTTGCGTCGGAGCGGCGGGCCAGCCGCCGCGTCCGGCTTCCGTTTGGCCACGACCCGAACCGGAGGTCCGGGATCGCGGTCCGGTCGGTTTAGTTGTTGCCGAAGAGGTTACGGTCGCTGCCCTGGTTGGCGGGCTGCTCGGCGGCCGGTTCCGACTTCTTGATCGATGCCGTGTACGAGCTGTCGACGGCAGCAGCGGGCTGATTGGCACCGTTGGAACCGTAATTGTCGCTGCCACCAGCAAAGGCGCTGCCGGAAATGGCCAGAAGGGCGGCGGCAGTAAGAGCAATCTTTTTCATTTTTGGTACTCCAGTATATTTTTTCCGTCCGTCTAGCGGCGTGTCTTGGGAGGAAATCGCGTCGTTCGGACAGCCCCGATGTGGGAGAGCCATCGGCCGCTTTCCAATCACGAAGTTTTTCCGTCTGGCCTATGAATCTGCACCTTGAAATTGTACCAAGGCCATCTACACGCAATGAATTACGAAGCAATATCAAGTGGTTGTTTGAATCGCCCATCGGGCCAAGTGACGATTCCGAAGATCTGCGTTCACACCGTCCTGCACGCATTGTCAACAGAAACGAACCGTTCGGTTCGATTTTAGGATCTCCTAATAGTCACTTTTCTATACTGTTAACCAATTCAGAACCGCCCAGGGAACACGGTTTTCTCCGCCTCGATTCGCATGCCGGCAGCGTGTGACATCGGTCGCCTTGCAGGGCCAATATCAAGCATCATGGGTCGTGTCGCGCCGCATGGATGCGATGTCGTTTTCATGCCGATGGCGCGGCGGCTGTCGTGATTAAGATCAGATTATCTCAGGTGCTGCCCCGTGACGACGGGACGGAGAATTGGGAAGCCGGTCAGAACCCGGCGCTGCCCCCGCAACGGTGGTGGAGTTCAAAGTCGCGACGGGAGACCACTGGGCCATCGGCCTGGGAAGGTGCCGCGACCGCCCGTCAGGGCACTCCAGAGCCCGGAAACCAGCCAGGGATACTTGAACTCGGCTGATCGCGGTGGGCGGTCAAGAGGCGGATGGTGCGTGCCCGGCCATGCCGGCGGCGGTCGTTCTTCTCAATCACCACCAGTTCAGTCCTTGAAGCGGTGCGACAAACGCGAGGACAGGACATGGATGCGCGCAACGACATGCTGAGGCTGCTGCACGGCCGCAGGCCGGGCTTTTCGCTGGAACAGCCCTTCTATACCGACCCGGACTATTTCAAGCTCGACATGGAGCTGATCTGGTACCGCGACTGGCTGTTCATCGGCCACGATTGCGAATTGCCGAAGCCGGGCAGCTACATCACCGCGCAGGTCGGCGACTATCCGGTGGTTCTGGTTCGCGACCAGCAAGGCAGGGTCAATGCCTTCCATAACTCCTGCCGCCATCGCGGCAGCCGCGTCTGCAACGCCGAGAAGGGCACCGCGGCGAAGCTCGTCTGCCCCTATCATCAATGGACCTACGAGCTCGACGGCAGGCTGCTGTTCGCCCGCCAGATGGCGGATGGTTTCGACAAGAGCCAGTTCGGCCTGAAGCCGGTCGCCTGCGAGAGCGTCGGCGGCTACATCTTCATCTGCCTGGCGAAAGAGCCAGCCGATTTCGCGCCGATGCGCGCCATGATCGAACCCTATCTCCTGCCGCATCGATTGACTGAGGCGAAGGTCGCTTTCGAATCGACCATCGTCGAGAAGGGCAACTGGAAGCTGGTCTGGGAAAACAACCGCGAGTGCTATCACTGCGCCGGCAACCATCCCGAACTCTGCAAGACCTTCCCCGAGGCGCCGACCGTGACCGGCGTGCATGGTGCCGAAAGCGATCCCGAGATGCAGGCGCATTGGGCGAAATGCGAGGCGGCGGGCCTGCCGAGCAAGTTCCGCATCGACCCGGCGGGACAGTATCGCGCCACCCGCGCGCCGCTCTTGCGCGACGCCGTCAGCTACACGATGAGCGGCAAGCGCGCGGTGAGGAAGAACCTTTCCACGAGCGTCTCGGCGGACCGCATCGGCACGTTGATGCACTATCACTATCCGACCACCTGGAACCATATCCTGATCGACCATGCCGTCACCTTCCGGGTGCTGCCGATCAGCGCCACCGAAACCGCGGTGACGACGAAATGGCTGGTCCACAAGGATGCGGTGGAAGGCGTCGATTACGATCTTGCCGAACTCACCCATGTCTGGACCGAGACCAACGACCAGGATCGCCGCATCGTCGAGGAAAACGCTTTCGGCATCCTCTCGCCGGCCTATGAGCCCGGCCCCTATTCGGAGCAGCATGAGGGCGGCGTCATCCAGTTCGTCGAATGGTACGCCTCCTTCATGGGCCCGCGCCTTGCCGAAGGCGGCCGGCCGGCGCTGCGCAGCGTTGCCTAGCACATGGCGCCCAAAAGTGTTGAGCGGTTTTGGGATCACGACATGTGCAGAATGAAAAGGACCAAGGGATGAACGCGATGACGGATCTCGCCCTCTATCGCCATCTCGACGAGATGGCGCCCTGGAACGACCGGCTGCAGGTGCTGGAGGTGATCGGCGTCAGCGACGAGGCGCCGGACGTCAAGACCTTCACCTTCCGCTCCGACAACCAGACCTGGTTCCGCTACAAGCCCGGCCAGTTCGTGACGCTGGAACTGCCGACCGCCGACGGACCGCTGATGCGCACCTACACGCTGTCCTCATCGCCCTCGCGGCCGTTCTCGATCGCGGTGACGGTGAAGGCGCAGGCCGGCAGCATCGGCACGCGCTGGATGTTCGACAATCTCAAGCCCGGCGCCCATGTGAAGGCCTATGGCCCGGCCGGCGATTTCTCGCTGCACAGCCATCCGGCGGCCAAGTACCTGTTCATCTCGGCCGGCTCCGGCGTAACACCGATGATGTCGATGCTGCGCTGGCTGAACGACTGCGCGCCCTGGACCGATGTCGGCTTCGTCAACTGCGCGCGCAGGGCGGACGAGATCATCTTCCGCAAGGAGCTTGAATTGCTGGGCAGCCGCATGCCCGGCCTGTCGCTCGGCTTCATGATCGAGGAACGCTCCAGCCGCGAGGGCTGGTTCGGTCATATGGGCCGCATCGACGCCATTCGCCTGCCGCTGCTCGCTCCCGACTTCCGCGAGCGCGAGATATTCTGCTGCGGCCCCGACCCGTTCATGCGCGCGGTGCGGCAGATGTTGGAGGCGGCGGGCTTCGACATGGCCAAGTATCACCAGGAAAGCTTTGCCGCGCCGGCGGTGGAGGAAGTGCCGGCGCCGTTCGCGCTGCCGGGCGACGGCGGCGTCGAGACCCCCGTCGAGGCCGCGACGCCGGTGCGCTTCTCGCTTTCCGACGTCGACGCCGAATGCCTTGCCGGACAGACCGTGCTGCAGACGGCGCGCGCCTCTGGCGTCAGGATCCCGGCCGCCTGCGAGTTCGGCCTCTGCGGCACCTGCAAGGTCAGGAAGGTCTCTGGCGAGGTCGCGATGAGCCACAATGGCGGCATTCTCGATCACGAGATCGACGACGGCTTCATCCTTGCCTGCTGCTCGAGGCCGCTGACGCGGCTGGAAATCGAGGCCTGATTCCGCCGCGTCGACCCCAAAAATGGCAAGCGGCCTGCCGTGTCCGTCGTCTTGCCAAGCCAGAACCGAGTGTTTACAGGCCTTCCTCGGGGAGAGCGGCCGCCGCAAAGGCGGTTGCTTGCGCGAGTTATGAAGTGGGGCAGAGCAATGCCGCAAGCCAATGTCTACGCAGTCGCGAGCAAGGATATCGTTTTCGAATCCTTCGACGGCGAAGCTGTCGTGCTTGATCTGGCGAGCGGGAAATATTTCGGCTTCTCCGATTCGGGCAGCCGGGTCTGGCAGGCGCTGTCTTCGGGCGTCGGTGCGCAGGCGCTGGCCGGATCGATAGCCGGCGCAGCGGCTATCGGCGCGACCGGGCTTGACGCCTTCATTGCGCAATTGGTCGAGCTCGGACTGCTGGTGCCTTCCGATGGCACGGCGCAGCCGCTGCCGGACGAACTGGCTGCCGAACTTGCGGCGGCAAACGAGCCGCTCAATGTGAGCGTCCACGACGATCTCGCCGACCTCATCATCGTCGACCCGATCCACGAGGTCGAGGAGCCTCTCGGCTGGCCGGCGGTCAAGCAGGCATCCTGAGAGATCGGCAGCACGTCGGCCGAGCCGGGATAGACCATGCCGCGTGTGACCCTTGAGACACTGCCGGACTACGCCCGCTATCTCATCGCGGCCGCCGAAGACGCGGCGCTCTTTCCGGTCACGCGCAAAGTCCGCCTGCCCGCCCTTGAACTGACCGTGCATCTCGAGCCCGGCGCGCTGGCCGAAGCGCTTGGCCATGCCTTTGTCGAGGCCGGGGACGATCAACCGGGATTGCCCGCTTGCCGCATTTTCGTAGGCCATCCCGGCATTGGCGGCATGCCCGAGCCGGCACGATGGGGGGACGCGCATTTCACCGAACACGGTTTCGCGCAGCGTCTCGCCGGCGCCGGTTTGCGCGGCCACTACTTTCACGATCTCGATTTCTGGAAGGTCTACGATCCGCAGCGGCGCGTCGGCGTGCAGTTGATGCGAGCGGCGGATGCCTTTCCGCCGTGGGAGACGGGTTCGCCGCTGCGCGCCTTCCTGCACTGGGAATACGGCGCGCGCGGTATGCGGCTCGCCCATGCCGGCACGCTCGGTGCCGACGGCAGCGGCGTGCTGCTCGCCGGCGCGGGCGGCGCCGGAAAATCAGGCACGGTCGTAGCCGGGCTGCTCAACGGGCTCGACAGTGTCGGCGACGACTATGTGCTGGTCGATCTTTCGAGCAGTGTGACTGCCCGGCCGCTATTTTCGGTGCTCAAGCAGGACCCGAAGGGATTTGCCCGGCTCGGACTGAAAGACCGACTGGGCAGCGACAGGCCGCTCAACTGGCAAGGCAAGCATGTTTTCCACATAGGGGATATCGCCTCCAGGCCGATCCCCGGCACGCTGGACATCGTTGCGCTGATGGTGCCACATATCGGCGCTGGTGGGGCAAGCTCGATCATGCCGATGTCGCGCAGGGACGCCATGATTGCGCTGGCGCCGTCGGGGATCGCGCAGATGCCGGGCGAGCGGGAAAGCGGCTTTCGCTTCTTCAGCGATCTTACGCGACTGCTGCCGTGCTACCGTCTGTCCCTGGGCACGGATCCCGGCGAGATCGCCGGCACCGTTGCGGATTTCCTAGCGCGGGGCGCTTCGTGAAACTGAGCGTGATCATGCCGGTCTACAACCGCGAGCGCTATGTCGTCCCGGCATTGCGTTCGCTGCTCAGGCAACGCGACGCCGCCGATCTCGACATCATCGTCATCGACGACGGCTCGACCGACGGTTCAGCCGACGCCGTGCGCTCGATGATTGGCGGGAGCCCCTGCATCCGCCTGTTCCAGCAACAGAACGCGGGCGTGACCCGAGCCCGCAACACCGGGCTCAGGCTGCTCAAGCCGGACACCGAGCTGGTCTCTTTCCTCGATTCCGACGACATCTCGCCGGCCGGGCGGTTCGAGGCCGATGTCGAGCTGTTCCGGAAAGATCCCGGCCTTGAGCTCAGCTATTCGAGAATGATGCTGGTCGACAACATCGATGACGAGCGGCTGGAGCCGGCCGCGGACAGCTACCGCATCACCGTCCGCGGCATCCACCTGTCCTCGGCGATCTTCTCGCGCCGCCTGGTCGAGCGCATTGGCTGGTTCGACGAGGAGTTCGCCCAGGCCGAAGACACGGACTATCTGCTTCGCGGCTTCGAGATTGGCCCCCGTTATGTGCTCCCGGAAACGGTGGCGCTCTATTACCGCCGGCATCCCGGCAACATGACCAAGCAGGAAGATGTCCAGTCGCGCGAGTTCCTGCGCGCCATCTACAAATCGATGAAGCGGCGCAGGGCCAACCCGTCGCTGCGGCCGATCGAGGGCATCTTCGAACTCGACAAGCTGACCGACTGGCGGTTCATGTGATGAGCGGATATGGCGTCGTCATTCCGGCCTTCAATGCCAGCACCACAATAGCCGAGACGCTGCGATCGGTGGCGGCGCAGACCGTTCGGGCGGAACTGGTCGTGATCGTCGACGACGGGTCGACCGATGACCTCGCTTCCGCGATCGTCGGCGCCGATCTTCCGGTCAAGCTGTTGCGGCAGGACAATGCCGGGCCAGGCAGCGCAACCACCCGAGGCATCGCGGCGCTGTCGACGCCGTTTGTCGCCACGCTCGACGCCGACGATCTGTGGCTGCCGACCAAGATCGAGGCGCAGCTCGCCTATCTCGAACGGTCTCCGCAAACTGCGGGCGTCTTCACCCATCAGCGCAATTTCCGTCATGACCAGCCCGATCTGCCCGACCCGACCGCGACGCCTGGCTGGTCGCGCACGACGATGGTGATCCGTCGTTCGGTCGCAGACGCCGTCGGGCCGATCGTCGACCCGCCGGGCGGCCGCGGCGAGATGATCGACTGGATCGCCCGGGTGCGCGAAGCGGGCTTCGCCCTCGACATGCTGGATGAGGTGCTGGCGCTCAGGCGTATCAGGCCGGGCAGCCTGTCCTATGGGCGCGATGCCGCGCGCGATCGCGGCTATCTGGAAGTTGTACGAGCGGCGATGCTGCGCCGGGCGCAAAGCAAGCAGGGCTCCGGCTGATGGCCAGGATCCGCGCTGTCGGTCGCCGCTTTCCCGACTATGGCTGGTCCTGGCCCACCGGAGGGCTCGACCGGCTGCTCAAGGCGGCTCTGCTTCACGACGAGAACGCCGCCCGCGATCGCGCCGCAGGCTGGCTTGACGACAACGACATCGACCACGTCTCCTTCAGGGAGCATCGGCTGCTCGCGGCGATCTCCGACCGGTTCGGCCGCAGGCTCGCCGGCCACGCCGCCTATCCGCGGCTCGTCGGCCTGCAGAAGATGCTGTGGACCAAGTCGCGCATGGCGATGCGCGAGGCCGAGCCAGTGCTGAAGGCGATGGCCGATGCCGGTTGCGCGGTCATGCTGATCAAGGGCGCCAGCCGCATCGCCGTCAACGTCTCGGCGCAGCGTGGCCGCGTGGCGCACGACATCGACATACTGGTGCGCCCGCAGGACATGGAAATTGCCTTCGACGTGCTGCGCGGCCGCGACTGGCAGATCGCCACTGGCGTCAGCCCGCAATATCTCAGGACCAGGCTTGCATCGCTGCGCTCGATGAATTTCTACAAGGGCAATTACGGCGACATCGACCTGCACCAGCTCGCCTATGACGGCTCGCAGCAGAGCGCCGAGGACGACCTCGCGATCTGGCGGCGGGCGGTCCCGGCCGAGTTCAGCGGCGTCGCCGTGCTGGTGCCGTCGCCCGCCGACCGCATCGCGCTCGCCATCGCGCATGGCGGCCTCGACGCCCACACCCACAGCGACTGGCTGGTCGACTGCGCGGTGGCCATCGAGGGCGCCGACGTCGACTGGGACGTGTTCCTCGACATTGCCGCCAGGCGCGGTCTGGCGGTCGCCGCCGCGGTGGCGCTGTCCTATCTCGCGCTGGAGATCGGCATTGCGGTGCCGGACGAAGTGCTGGCACGGGTGATGGAGATGGCCGACCGCCGCGGTATGTCGCGCTGGTCGTCCGTCCTGCAGGCCAAGCCGCGCACCGACTTCGGCGGGCTGACCTGGCTGTCGCGCGGATTTGCCAAGCAGCTTCGGCTGCAGCGCAAGAAGGGAAGATTGCGGCAGGCAGAGCCCGACGTCGTCTGGCGCGGCAAAGCCACGACAGCAGGAAAAACCGCCGAGGCCGCTCCCTTCGTGCTTTCGCAGGGCATAGCCGGTCCGCCGGGCGCCGCGCGGGAAATGATGCTGGACGTCGTCGTGCGGATTGCCGTGCCGCCGGTGCGGCGGCGTATCGAAATGGAGATCAATGCGGCCGACCGTCACGTCGCGCGGTTGCGCTCGATGGCGATCAGCCGCGCCGGTGGCGAACGGACCTTGCGCTTTCGCGGCAAGGTGAAGCTCGACCAGACGGTGCAGGGTCTGGTCCTCGAGGCGCGACCGTCGCGACAGTTCCGCGTCTGGGACAACGAGCAGGCCGTCGCCACCTATGGCGCGCTGCCGTTCCAGCTCATTTCGGCAAAATTCTCCCCCGCCGACTGAGGCACCGGGCTCTCACACCCCGTAGCGCTCGGTGCGGATGAGGTCGGCCGGCATGTCGGCATCGATCAGCGCCTGGGCGGCGGCCGAGACGAAGGCATTCGAACCGCAGACGAAGGCGAGCGTCGGCGCCTTGGGCAGCCGCTCCATGGCCTGCACCATCATCGCCGCGTCGACGCGCCGGGAATAGTCCGACGGCCGCTGGGCCGGCTCGCGCGTCAGCGTCAGCACAAGGTCGAAACCGTCGCGCCGGTCGTCGAGGCGGATCAGCTCGTCGCGGAAGATCACCTCGTCCCAGACCCGCGCCGAAAACACGAGCGCCGCCGGCGCGGCCGATTTCTGCAGGGCGCGGTGGCGCACCATCGCCATCAGCGGCACCACGCCGGAGCCGCCGCCGACCAAAAGGATCGGCCCGCCATCGCTGGCCGACCAGATGAAATGGCCGCCGAGCGGCCCGCGCAATTCGATCTCGTCGCCCACCGCCGCCACCTCGTGGAAGAAGGGCGACACCTCGCCATCCTCGAGCCTCTCGATCGCCAGCTCGATCGTCCCGCCGCTCTCCGGCGCCGAGGCGATGGAGTAGGAGCGGCGCGCCTGATAGCCGTCCGGCGCCGTCAGCCTGACGTCGACATGCTGTCCGGCCTGGTGGACGAAAGGCCGAGACAGCTTGAAGAAGAAGCTCGTGACACGCGGCGTGCGTTTCTCGATGCGAATGATCTTCGCCGTCTGCCAGGGCGATTGCGCGGCCGATGCCTCGCTCATGGATCGCCCGAATAGCGCTGCTCGCGCCACGGGTCGCCATAGATATGGTAGCCGCGCAATTCCCAGAAGCCCGGCTCGTCGCGCTCGGTGAACTGCAGCCCGTTCAGCCATTTCGCCGACTTCCAGAAATAGAGATGCGGCACCAGGAGCCGCGCCGGTCCGCCATGGTCCGGCGTGATCGGCTTGCCCTCGTAGAGCAGCGCCACCATCGCCTTGCCGTCGAGCAGATCCTTGGCCGGCACATTGGTGGTGTAGCCGTCGAACGACAGCGCCAGCGTGTAGGCGGTCGGCGGCGCGATGCCGGCATCGGCGAGGATGTCGTCGACCAGCACGCCTTGCCAGGCGGTGTCGAACTTGGTCCAGGCGGTCACGCAATGGATGTCCCGCGTCATCCTGGTCAGCGGCAGCGCGTTGAACTCGGTCCAGTTCCATTTCTTGATCGGGCGAGGGCCGTGCTAGAGGGTGAACGACCAGTCCTCGGTGCGCACATGCGGCGTCGGCCCGGCCGACAGCACCGGGAAGCCCTGCTGGAGATACTGGCCCGGCGGGATGCGCGCGTCATGGTCCGTGGGGGGACGCCGTCCGGAACCGAAACCACGGGTGACCATCAGCACATCCCTTTGCGCCGGCCGCCTGCCGGCCCAGCGCAATGTTCTCGAAGATGTCGCGGCGGGCAACAGAAAAATGCCGGCGGCAGGCCTTGTGGCTGGCCTGTCGCCGACGCCAGGGCTCAGCCGGCGGCGAAGGGCACGGCGACGAAGATCTGCGCGTCGCCGCGGTCGACGAGCAGCAGCACCGACTTGCGGCCGGACTTGCCGGCCTCTGCGATCGCCTGGTTCGCCTGCCTGGCGCTCTTCACCGGCGTCCGGTCGACGGCGACGATGACATCGCCCGGCTCGAGGCCGGCGGCCGAAGCCGCCTTGTCCGGATTGACGCGCTCGACCAAAGCGCCGCGCTGATTGTCGGCCAGGTTCAACTCCTCACGGACATCGGGCGTGATATCGGTAAGGCCAAGGCCGAGAGACGGCACGCGCAGGCCTTCGCCGGCCGACGGCTTGCCGCCCTCGCCATTGGCTGCGGTCTTGGTGTCTTCCGCATTGCGGCCGACATCGGCGGAAATCTGCACGGTCTTGCCGTTGCGCCAGACATCGAGCGTTTCCTTGGCGCCGGGCGAGACGTCGGCGACGGCACGTGACAGGTCCTTCGGATCCTTTATCGCCTCGCCGGCAAAGCCGGTGATGACGTCGCCGGTGGCAATGCCGGCCTTGGCCGCGGGCGACCCTTCGGTGACCGCGGCGACGAGCGCGCCGCCCGGATGGTCGAGGCCCATGGCGCTCGCCACGTCCTGCGTCACCGGCTGGATCTGCACGCCGAGATAGCCGTACTCGATGTCGCCGCCCTTCATCAGCTTGGCGACCACCTTCTGCGCCTGGTCGGACGGAATGGCGAAGCCGACGCCGACGCTGCCGCCATTGGGCGAAAAGATGGCGGTGTTGATGCCGACGACATTGCCGCCGACATCGACCAGCGGGCCGCCGGAATTGCCGTGGTTGATCGGCGCATCGATCTGGATGAAATCGTCGAACGGACCGCTGTTGAGGTCGCGGCCGCGCGCCGAGACGATGCCGGCGGTGACCGTGGTGCCGATGCCGAACGGGTTGCCGAAGGCGAGGATCTGGTCACCCGGCATGAGCTTGTCGGAATCGCCCCATTTGACCGTCGGCAGCGGCTTGGCGGCCTTGACCTTGAGCACGGCGAGGTCGTTCTTGGCGTCGCGGCCGACCAGCTTGGCGGGAAGCTCGGTGCCGTCATCCAGTATCACCTTGATCGACGTGGCGCCGTCGATGACATGGTTGTTGGTGACGATGGTGCCGTCGGCGCCGATGATGAAGCCCGACCCCAGCGCCTCGGCGCGCTGTGACTGCTGCGGCGGCGTCTTGGGCATCGGCACGCCCTGGTCGCCGAAGAACTGGCGGAAATAGTCGTCGAAGGGCGAGCCGCCGTCGAAGGGCTGGTCCTCGCTCATCGTCTCCGGCTGCGCTTTCATGACGGTGGTGACGGTTACCACCGCCGGCTTGTCGGCGGCCACGATCGGCGCGAACGAGCCGTTGGGCGCCGTGATTCCGGCAACCGGGGTCTGGGTCGTGGCGACGGTGTTGCTCGCACCGATGCCGCTCGCGCTTTGGGCGAAGGACACGACGAAGGGGGAGATGATCAGCGCAGCGCCCAGCAGGGCCGCGACGCGATGTCTACGAATTATGCTCTGGGGTGACATGGTCGTTTCTGTCCGGGCGAGAGTTGATCCCATCGCCGCGAGCGGCTCGAGCGAGGCGCCTCGTCGGCGTGTCGGCGACCGGCACTGCCTGTCTCGCCATGCATGGCAGCCGGCCGGATCGACCGCCTCCATCTAGGGCGTGGATCGGCCCGAATTAGGGTTTTGGCGCGACCTTACGAAGATTTAATATCAGGGAGACCTCACGCAGC